>JASEGR010000004.1 GCA_030017955.1 Candidatus Eisenbacteria bacterium | reverse complement strand
ATGACGTGACGTCATGCAGCAAGGACCCTTGACACCCACGGTTATGGGTGTCCCCTTATTTGATTGCGAGGTGGATGGCGGCGATGCCGAGAGAAAGGCGCTGGAAGGCTACGTCGGTGAATCCGGCTTCGTGGAGGGTGTCTGCCAGCTCCTCGGCGCCATAGAATGCGGGAATCGTTTTCGAAAGGTAGAAATATCCGGCTCTTGATCCGGAAATCGCGCGGCCGACGGGATGTACGAGTAACTTGATATAGATGTGGAACAACTTCTTGAGAAAATCCGAGCGCGGCTGGCTGGTTTCCAGATTTACGAACCTGCCGCCTGGTTTCAAGACTCTGTGGAATTCCCGAAAGCGATCAATCAGGTTCTCGCGGCTTGTATTGATGTTTCGCGTTGCGAAGGAGATCGTGACGAGGTCGAAAGTTTTGTCGGGGAAAGGCAAGGTTCCTGCTTCGGCGAGTGCGAATGAGATTCTCATCGCTTCTGATTTTCGGAGAGCCCTGCGGAGCATCTCAGGGGAGAAATCTACAGAGACGACTTTGGCAGTGCCATCTCCAAGGCAGCTTAGATAGCCAGCCATCTCGCCCGTTCCTGTGCAGACATCAAGGCACCTGGCACCGGCCTCTGCGGCTCCTGCCCTGGCTGCCTTCTTCCTGAGGCCGCCATCTGCGGCTCCTAGTCTGGCGGCTTTTCTCCTCCAGGAAGCATCAAGCCCGAGCGTGAGAACGTGATTTACCAGTTCGTATGTGTCCGTGACCTCGGAGAAAATCTTCTTGATGCCCTTACTCGTCTTCTCCGGGCGGGATTTGTCAGTCCTCTCTGATTCTATCTTTTCCTTACACCTGCCTTCGCGCGGAGTTCTTTTGCCATGGTCTTGATTTCAGTCAGGTCGGTTTGCATTTCACTCCAGCCGTACCAGAGCGCATAATCTGGACTGGCATGAAACGTTCCCTGGAACGACCGCATCCTGTGCTCCAGGTACATTACGAAAAGTCTCTGCTCAATGAGCGTTGGTGCATCGTTGAATGTGAGCAGGTCGGGAAACGGATAAGCATAGCTCTTGGGTTTCGGAATTATGCCGTCCTTGTAGAGTGCGGCCACAATCCTGATCGCTTCCGCCATCACACGGTCAGCGTGCTTAATCATCTGGTCGCCCTTCTCAAGCTCTCCCTTGGCGAAATTTCCGGAGTGGCACTGATTGCACGTCTTCGTCATTTTGTCGCGCTCTTTTTGCCAGTCCTCCTGCGTGAGTCTGGCTACATCAGCAGCTTTCACCACGTCAAGGCGTGCAGTGGGTTTTCCGGTGGGATCAAGGACGCCAAGGGCCTGCAGGATGGTGGCACGATCCGCTGCCCACTCCTTGTCCTCGGGCATTGGAAGGCGGACCGCCAGGAATCCCCATGCCGTCCGCACAGCATGATTGTTTTCCTGCATGTGGCATGTCTGGCACGTCGGCGCGGCGACAATCTCGGGAAGAGTCTTGTTCTGCTTGAGCAAATACCTGACGCCGTGTTTTGATGACGAGTACATTTCCCATTGGGGATGATCGAATCCCATGTGGCAGGTCTGACAGGCCTGGGGTTGTTTTGCCTCTTCAACTGAAAAGATGTGACGAGTGTGGCATGCATCGCACGATGCAGTCCCGAAGCCCGGCCCTGTCTTTTTCAAGTCCGCGATTTCCGCCTCGGTCTTGAGGCCAATCTTGTGACATCCGCCGCAGCCTTTCATGCCCTCCATAAGCACCGAAGGCTGCCAGTGAGCTGTGGGCATGGCTTTCATCGCAGCCCACGCGAATGCGTGCTTTCCGTGTTTGAACTGTTCCACCTGAGTCTCGTGGCATGGGGCGCAGGTCTCCGGCGTGGGAATCTTGACCTTCGCAACGTCCTCTTTAGATGTGTGCTGATCACCATGACATGTGGCGCAGTCAACCCCATTGTCGGCATGCATGCTTGCCTGCCAGTCCAGAACTATGTTCGGGGTGACTTGCTTGTGACAGTCCAGGCACGGCTGTGCTCCAGTGTTCGAAACGACGATCAGACTTCCGGCAAAAACTAATGCCACAAAGAAAGATAATCTCAGCATTTCAGCGCCTTCCTCCTTTCGGCCTGTCACGATGCTTAGCCACGCCGTCATACTCTCCCCAACGAATTCAGCCAGTGAGTCAATCTTCCTCACGCCGCGGATACTACTCCCAGATAGATTCATCTGCAAGTAATTCATTCCAGTTTTTGCGAAGCTTGGTGGCGAGGGCGGACATATGGCATAATCTTCTATACTGACCTTCGGGCATTGGAGCCGGGTGGAGTCTGATGTGAACCTGATCAACAACAATTTCCTGATCACAGGACCTCCAGGCGTTGGCAAGACTACGGCCGTGAGAAGGCTCTGTGAGAATCTGAACAAGTTTCATCCGGTCGGCTTTTTCACCGAGGAAATAAGAGTCGGAGGCGTGAGAATAGGGTTCGAGATTGTCACCCTCGACGGAAGAAGGGCACTCCTGAGTCACGTGGACATACAAAGCCGTTACAGGGTCGGCAAGTACAACGTCAATATTAGTGAGTTCGAAGCCATTCTTGATTCTATCAAATTCGTTTCCCCTGAGACTGTGCTTATCATTATTGATGAAATCGGAAAGATGGAGTGTTTCTCGGACAAGTTTCGAGAATTGGTTAACGAGATTCTTGATTCTGAAAAGATCCTTATTGCAACTATTGCGATGACAGGTCGCGGACTTATCGCAACCGTGAAGAAAAGAAGCGATGTCAGACTCTTTGAGATATCAGAGAGAAATCGTGACTCGATTCTGTCAGATATTCTGCACGAAGTTAATCCTTGCCTGATCCGCCTCCGCCGAACATGAGACGAACGTAAGGCCCCGTGATACCGATTTCAGGCCCGCCGGCAATATTCCTCTCCTCCAGACTCCACTCACCTATATTCGGCGCGAAAGTAAACCCCACCTGCAAACCAATCGCGAGACCGCCTTCCCCTTTCTCATCTCCCCCGAGGTTGACCAACTTATCCACCCCAAGGCCTACGCTCAGTAAGAAGACATCGGTCGAGAGTCCAGCATTCCGCTTCGGATTGACCAGGAGGCCGTCGAAGGTCGGCGACGATCGCTCCACAATCTTGAAGCTCATCTCACCACCGCCGATGCCCATGATCGGGTATATGTTCACGCCTTTCTTCGAATAGAGAAGATATCCAAGATTGAAGCACCCGTAAGCGGCGCTGATGGACGACTGAGAGTCTCCGATTGTCGTCTTCCTGCCAAAAAACGTATGACCTTCCCCGCCTATGATAACGCGGTTCACGATCCCGTAGCCTGAACCTCCAAAAGACACCAGATTTTTCGAGAACTCAGGATACCCGTTGGCTTTCAGCCTTGCATTCAGGTTGTTTATGTCCAGATTGGCTCCACCAACCATGAAAAAGCCTCTGCCTCCGGCTTCTCTCACCTCACGACTCTGCGAAACAGCCGGTACGAGAAGACCAATCAACGCCACGACTGCAAGTATTGCAGTGACCCTTATTCCTCGGACCATGGTTTCCCCCTCTCTAGTGTTTGTTACTCTCCGTTAGTGAATTCAGCAGGTTGCCCATCACACGATAACCTCTACCGGCCGTTGAACATTGCACCTCAGGCACACAGGCGGACGTCCTCTGAAGATATGTTGGCAGTCCTGATGAGAATACGCGCGTGGTACGACTATTGTTTCGCCAAATACCTAATGCGGTTCTAAAGCGTGGTCGGGGCGAGAGGATTTGAACCTCCGACTCCTTGGTCCCGAACCAAGTGCGCTACCGGGCTGCGCTACGCCCCGCCCATTTAGTCAATTCAACTTTTCTTGAAAACCAGAAAACTGCCCATCAAGCCCGTGTGAGAGGAGCTAGTTGTTGATTTCTTCTTTCCAGGCGCCTTCCCCAATCAACGGAACAAATGTACATCCGCATATCGGCTTTGAAAAGACCATTCCGCCCTTTTTCTCGACAAGCTCGAGAACCTGGGAATTCGAGCTTCCAATTGGGATCACCATTCTACCACCTTCGCCAAGCTGCTGCTCAAGGGCCGGAGGCACTTTCGGTGAGCCCGCCGTTATCATTATTCTCTCAAATGGCGCTTCTTCTTCCCATCCCAGAGTTCCGTCTCCGACCCTGAGAGTTATGTTCGTGTAGCCAAGCTCGCGCAGGATCTTTCCTGAGCTCTGAGAAAGCGAAGAGATCCTCTCCACGGAATAGACCCACGAAGAAAGCTCGGCCAGTATGGCTGTCTGATACCCTGAACCCGTCCCAATTTCCAGCACTCTTTCTTCTCCCTTCAACGAAAGAACCTCGGTCATGAGCGCAACCATGTACGGCTGAGAGATTGTCTGTCCCAGCCCGATCGGCAGGGCACAATCGTTGTATGCCCTTCCGACCAGCGACTCCTCGACGAACTTTTCCCGCGGCACCCTGAGCATCGCCTCCATGACCCTGCAGTCAGACAGACCCCTTGATTTGAGCTGAAGCTCAACCATTTGCTTTTTCAAAGCATCAAAATCTTGTTCCCGCATCATGGTCGACAGTGCCTTCTCATAACTTTTTCACACTTTGCCAGAGACCTGCCTTCCAGTCTTCAAGCTCGTGCATGTTCTTGTAGTCAGTGAGGTCAAGCTTCAGCGGAGTGATAGAGACCATGTTCGATTTCACCACGGTGAAATCGGAATCGTCTTCCTCCTCCCATATTGGGTTCTCTCCTCCGATCCAGTAGTATGCCTTCCCGCGCGGGTCAGTCCTTTCGACGATTGTATCCCTGTAGACTCTCCTCCCGAGCTTCGTGATCTTCACGCCGCGGATCTCGTTTCCAGGCACATTCGGAACATTCACATTCAGGACCGTCCTCGGTGGTATCTGCTTCTCAAGTGTGAGTGCCGCAAGTTTGGTGGCGAATTGAGCTGCATAGTCAAACCGACAATTCTCCCACGCAGCAACCGAAATCGCGACGGAAGGGATTCCGATAATGGCGCCTTCCAATGCGGCTGCGACAGTTCCGGAGTAACTTACGTCGTTTCCCATATTGGGACCGCTATTGATGCCTGCGAAAACTATGTCCGGCCTTTCCTTCATGATCCCGTGCACTGCAAGAAGCATGCAATCGGTTGGCGTGCCGTCGCTGCTCCAGATGTCTTCATCAATTTTTCTCATGTGGAGCGGCTTGTGGAGGGTGATCGAGTGACTTGATGCGCTCATTTCCCTGTCCGGGGCTACGACAACCACACGCCCGAACGGAAGCAGTGCTTCCCGCAAGGCAAGGAGCCCTGCCGCGTGAATTCCATCATCGTTTGTGATCAGTATTTGTCTCATATTCTCCAGAAGAGGCTCCGAAGTGCGAGGAAACAGATTCGTCCCGAATCGAGCATCGGATTCATCATACTCTTTTCGCTGGCATAGACAGTAGGTATCGGGACAGTCCCGAGTTTAAAGCCCATGCGTGATGCCTTTATTATTAGCTCGGATTCAGTCTCGTACCGCTTTGTTTTTAGCTTCACGGCCGACAAAACATCCTTTGATAAGAACCTGAATCCTGATTGACTGTCAGGAACCCAGGCGCGCGCAGCGAGAGAAATGAGAAGCGAGCCAATCGCATTTCCGACTCTGCGGTGAATTGGCATTGCTGATTTCCGCTTTGACCTTGTCCCAATGACTATCTCTGCACCTGTTCTGGCTGCCTCTTCGATGAGAGACGTGATATAGCTTGGATCGTGCTGTCCGTCAGAATCCATTGTCACAACACCATCGTAATTCTTCGAAAGGAAATAGTTGAAACCGGTGATGAGGGCGGCTCCTTTTCCTTTGTTTTTCTCGTGCGTTAGAACTTTCACGCCCGAATCTTCAAGACCATGAACGCTGCCATCAGTCGAACCATCATCTACAACGACCACATTTTCTCTTCCGGCGACTGAGCACGCTCGCTCTGCAATCTTTCTCAAGCTCTCCCCTGCGTTGTACGATGGAATAAGAACGCCGACCTTCTGCCTCATGCTCATGGTCCGGGAGAAGCAAATGCTGATCTCTGTCCTTCCGACAGGGCGCCTGTCAGGTCATCCGGTTTTCTTCGTGTCTTCTCGGGCCACACCTCATCAAAAACGAACCACTGGTCCGGATGAAGTCGAATGAAGTCTTCGAAAACGACAAGGCACCTCTCGACGCCGGTTCGGACTGCACTTCTGTTCTTGCCGAGGTCACTCAGCTCAATTTCAGGTTCGATGATGACCTTGCAGTCGCCGTTCCTCTCCCTCCTGACAAATCCAGGGATGAGAGGCGCGCCTGTTCTCAAGGCAAGGGCCACGTGAGCTCTGGGCAATACGGTATCATGTCCGAAGAATGTTGCCTTTCCGCCTGAGCCGCCAAGCTGTCTGTCCGCAAGGATCGCGATGCACCCTCCCTCGCGAAGCCAGCCGAGGACGCTGCTCTTTGAACCGCCTTGTTCAAGAACCTCAATCCCGAAGCGCTCTCTTCTCCTGTTAAAGAACTTGTTTATCCTCCGGTTCTCGTGTCTCCGCGCAACTACCTTGAGTCGAAAACCACTCCGCGCCAGAAGCGAAGCACCTAGTTCCCAATTTCCAAAGTGGGCAGTTGTGAGTATGAGCCCTTTTTTCTTCTGCAATGCCGACTTGATGCGTTCCCACCCCTCAACTGTGACTCTCGAATCTTCTTTCCTGCCGGAGCCGTTTGAAAGTCTGAGAAAATCCACGACAAAGCAGCTGAAATTTCTGAATACCTGTTTCTCGACTTTCTTTCGCTCGCCGTCATTTACTCCTTCGGGAAGGACTCGCCTGAGGTTACTTCTCACGGAATGCCTGGAGTACTTGTCAGCCAGGTATTTTACCTCAGAGATCCTCCTTGCGAAGAAGTACGATACCCTGACCGGCAAGAAGGAAGCGAGAGCTGCTGCAATCTGGTAGAGCAGGTATCCTATCAAGAGCGGCCGCCCACGAACTGGTCGGGGCGACTGGATTTGAACCAGCGGCCACTAGCCCCCCATGCTAGTGCGCTACCAGGCTGCGCCACGCCCCGACCTCTTTCATAGTATCCTGAGAAAATAGTGACAGTCACCATTTTTCTCCAGAGGGGAGAGGACGATACCATCCATCCTCTCTCCAGAGGGGAGAGGAAATAAGTGACGTGTTCCCGAATTCCACTACGCCACGCCCGACCGGCTCTTCTTCAGCTCTTCGACGAGATTCTCAATGTCGTCCTTGATTGACGCCAGTGCGGCTATCTTCGAGGCCTCCGTAGCGGGAAGATCGAGTTTCTCCTTGCCGCTTCTCACATCCAGGAGTTTTCTGCGCGCGCCGGCAATCTTGAACCCCTTCTCATAGAGAAGTGATTTTATGGCAAGCAGGATCTCGATATCCTTCGAGTCATAAAGGCGCATGCCGGACCTGCTTTTCTTCGGATGGAGCATGCTGAACTGCGTCTCCCAGTATCTCAGCACATGGGGCCTGATCTTCAGCATCTCGCTCACTTCGCTTATCGTGTGATAAGCTTTGTCAACAGCGTCCCATTCCATAATCTCACCTCCGTCTTCTATATCGCATTTTCCGGGGAGCTTCCGGTTCGCTGCCTACCAAACCTCCGGCTTCGGCTCCCTCATCATAAGCTGTCTTATCGCCTCCCTGGGCGGTTTCCGCTCGAAGAGAACATTATATACTTCCTGAGCAATCGGCATATCAACTTTGTGCCTCTTGGCCAGATCGACTGCGGCCTTTGTGGTCGGGACTCCTTCTGCAACCATTACCATCTCGGATGTGATTCGTTCAAGGGTTTTTCCCTTTGCAATCTCCTCACCGACATGTCTATTCCTTGAGTGACGGCTTATGCAGGTTGTCACCAGGTCACCAACGCCGGCAAGTCCGGCGAAGGTCTCCCTCTTTGCTCCAAGTGTCACCCCGAGCCGTGCAATCTCGGCAAGCCCTCTCGTAAGAAGAGCGCCTTTCGTATTGTCGCCGTATCCAAGCCCATCGCATATTCCTGCTGCAATGGCTATGATATTTTTCAGACTCACGCCGAGCTCAACGCCAACCATGTCGCTATTGGTATAAACTCTGAAGCTAGCGCCCATAAACAAAGTCTGCACATCGGCCGCGATCTTTTCGTCAGTTGACGAAGCAACGACTGTCGTCGGAATCTTTCTTGCGACTTCCTCCGCGTGACTCGGCCCCACGAGGACTGCCACTCTCTTTCCGAGACCTTGAGGAAGCTCATCCTTGAGGACTTCTGACATTCTCATAAGAGAGCCGTTCTCAATTCCCTTTGTCGCACACACAATGACCGGCTTCTTTGGATGAATCACAGCGACCTGTCTTGCAACTCCCCTTAGTGTTTGCGATGGCACGACAAAGACAACGTATTCGGCGCCGCCAAGGACCTCCGGGAGATTTGAAGCAAAGGCTATCTCTTTCGGGATCTCGACACCAGGCAGGAACTTCTCGTTTCGCCTGTTCTTCTTCACCCTCTCGCACTGCTCACGGTCAAACTCCCAGACCGAGACATTCACACCCTTTTCGTGGAGAAGCATGGAGAGAGCGGTTCCCCATCCGCCTCCGCCGAGGATTGCTGCCTTCTTCAAGACGCTCCTCCTTCCTTCTTGTGTCCTCGCCTCAGCAGTTTCTTCTCCTCCCCTTTCACGAGTCTCTTCATGTTCGGAATGTGCTTGAGGAGTATGAAGATGGCCACTGCCGAAGTGACAAGAACCAGGAGCAGCCGGCCGGGAGAAAAGAAATAGACCGACACGGGAAGGACAAGTGCCCCGATACACGAAGCGAGAGAGACATATCCTGCGCCGAGGAATACGGCAATCCAGATGAGAAATGCGACTAGGACTGCTTTTGGAACGATGGCCAGGAAAACTCCGAGAGAAGTAGCGACGCCCTTCCCACCCCTGAATCCCACGAAGACCGAAAACGAGTGGCCAAGAATAGACGAAATCCCGCAGATAAGACTCAGGTCGCCCGTGGCGATCGAACTTGCCCCTGCCAGCGATGGGGAAAAGCGAGCTGCAATAAATCCCTTCGCGGCATCGAGCAGAAGCACGGGTATGGCGACTCTCGCACCAAGCACCCGGAACACATTGGTTGCTCCGAGATTTCCGCTTCCAATCTTCCTCAGATCAACTCCGGCAAAAACCTTCCCCGCCCAAAGCGAGAACGGGATTGCTCCAAGGAAGTAGCTCAGAAGCACTGCCGCAAGAAATTGAATCACCAGTCTCCTTTACTCACTTCTCCTGAATTTCAGAATCACAGGGACTCCTTCGAATCCGAATTCCTCTCGTATGTTTCCGATGAGGTATCTTCTGTAACCTTCCCCAATGCTCTTGGGCTCGTTCACGAACGCCAGAAACGTCGGCGGAGTAGTACTTGTTTGAGTGGCGTAGTAGAACCTCGGAGGTCTCTTCGCCTTTGCCGCGGGAGGGCCGTATTTCTTGAATGCCTTTTCAAGGCATTTGGTGAGCTCTGATGTCGTTAGGGCATTCTTAGCAGCGTCGTGAAGACCAATGATTCTCTGCAGAAGCTCATTCACGCCGTACCCTGTCAAAGCGGAAGCGAAGAAGACCGGCAAATAGCTTAGTGTGGGCATTCTTGTTCGGATGATTCGTCTGTAGTCATCTTTGTCCGCCCCGGCTGCGAGGTCCCACTTGTTGATAATCAGCATAGCAGGTTTTCCTGCCTCCTCGGAGAGGGATGCAATCTTCATGTCCTGCACCGAAATCGGCTCGACGGAGCTCAGCAGAATCAGCGCGACGTCGCACCTATCGATTGCACTGAGACTTCTGAACGTGCTGTAAAGGTCGGCCTCATCCGCAATCCTGGACTTCTTCTTGAGTCCCGCAGTATCTATGAGCGTGAGCCTTCTGCCTTTGTGGCTTATGTGAGAGTCGATCGGATCTCTTGTAGTGCCGGGGAGCTCGTGCACGATTACCCGCTCTTCCCCGAGAAGTTTATTGACGAGGGAAGACTTGCCGACGTTTTGCCTACCAACTACTGCGACCTTTATTCCGCCAGTCTCGTCCGGAGGCGCTTCCTCCTCGGGAAGTTTCTCCACGACGAGGTCGAGGAGCTCTCCTATCGACCTCCCGTGAATGCTTGATACAGGAAGAGCTTCTCCCATACCCAGCCTGGCGAATTCTGCGGCGTTCCTCTCCTCACGCTCATTGTCAATCTTGTTCACGAGAAGAATCACCTTCTCAGCGTGCCGCCTGAGCGCTGTTGTTATGTCTTCGTCAAGCGGCGTGAGCCCATCCTTTCCGTCCAGCACGAAGAGGAGAAGCTTCGCGGAATCAACGGCGAGTTCGGCCTGCCTCTTGACGAGAAGCTCGATTCCCTCGCCGGCGGTTGGGATATATCCACCCGTATCAACAAGATAGAAAGACTTTCCCCTCCAGTTTGCAAGCGAAAAATTCCTATCCCTTGTCACGCCGGGCTTGTTGTCGGTTACAGCGATTCTCTTCCCGAGGATTCTGTTGAAGAGCGTTGATTTCCCGACGTTCGGCCTACCAATAATGGCGACAATAGGAGTCTTTACATTTTCCATGCTCAAATCCGACTCTGATAGGTATCACTGTCTTCTTCTCAAGCTCTCTCACAGTCATGCCATCCAGAAACTGACCACGAGAAGTGACTGCCGTCCTCGGAACCATGGCCATGTCCCCTGGACCGGAAGAAAGAAGGCTCTCGGCTATGTCCTTCCCTGTAAGAAGTCCGGCTACAGTCACAGTTGACCCGAAGAAATTGTTTTCCACCGGAAGAAGATTCACTTTCACATCTTCCTGTAATGGAATGAGTTCGAGGCATCTCTTCATAGTATTACTCATGAGCTTCCCAGTTACAATAGTCAATCTCAGGGGCTTCGTGCGGGTCGGCAGGCGCCTGGCCAAACCCTGCTTCAAAGGGAGACCGAAATGGTTTTGAGACGCAAGGTCAATGAATCTCCTCTCGAGGCCGATGCCATTTTCGATCTGCGGGAAATCGTCATAGTAGGAAGCCGCCGGGGCTTCCTTTTTTGCGATGTGGAAAAGCTCATCCGCAGCGTACACTATGTTCTTGCCATGCAGCTTCCTGAGCCGGGCGCCGCATGATGCGGCAAAGTCCAGTGCGTGCAGTGCGCCTTCCTTGTTGACCATTGCCAATGGATATAAGCCTTTCCTGAATCTCGTAATCCCGACCGGCACGATCCCAATGGACTGAATAGAAGGAGAAAGCCCGATGAGATCATCAATGGTTCTCTCGAGTTCACTGCCGTCATTTATTCCGGGGCATATCACTACCTGACAATGAAGCTTTATGCCTCTTTCGGCAAGAAAAAGGAGCTTCTGCATGATGTCGGCATCACCAGTGAGCCCGAGGAGTTTTCGCCTGACATCCGGGTTGGTCGAGTGGACTGAGACATAGAGCGGACTCAGATGCTGGTTGGCAATCCTCTCCAGCTCGCCGCTCCTGAGATTAGCAAGAGTAACGAAGTTGCCATGGAGAAAAGAGAACCTGTAGTCCTCATCCTTTATGTAGAGACTTTTTCTGAGCCCGTGCGGCAGTTGGTCAATGAAACAGAAGATGCACTTGCTTCTGCACGCTCTCGGTCTCATCTCCTGAAACGTTATCCCGGGCGACTCCCCTTCCCTCCTGGTCACGTGGATGAGATTGGGCCTGCCGTCCTCTTCAACTTCAATGGCGAGCTTCTCCTCTGACGAGAAATAGTTGAAGTCGATCGGGTCCCTGATTGCATTCCCGTTCACTGAACATATCCTGGAACCCGGGACCAATCCCGCCTTCCCGAAGGCCGACTCCTTTTCTACTCTTTTTACTGTGACAGCCATCCCCTCACCCTACCCTCTCCCCAGAAGGGAGAGGATAAAAAGATTTGGAGCGGGCAACGGGATTTGAACCCGCGACTCTCAGCTTGGGAAGCTGATACTCTACCACTGAGTTATGCCCGCCCCGCAAATGTACTCTGTATTTCTTGAAGGAAAGTGCTTACCCCTCACCCTGCCCTCTCCCCAAGGGGGAGAGGGAAATGCTGCCCCCTCACCCTACCCTCTCCCCAAGTGGAGAGGATGAAAACACTATCAAGCTAATCCCCACAGGGCCTTGAGTCAAGAGGCCGCTGGGGACTTCATCGTGCCAGGATGTCCATGATTCTTGACGAAATTGCCCCCGGAGGTTCGCCTTCTTTTACCTCAACCGGTGTCAAATCCTTCATCTTCTTGAACCACGTGAGCTGTCTCTTTGCGAGATTCCTTGTTTCTTTCTCAATACGTTCAGTCATCTCGGAAAGGGAAATCCTGCCCTGAAGATGATCGACTGCCGCCCCGTAACCAAGCGATTCAAACGCAGGCGCGTCGGCCGGCACGCCTGCGTCGAGAAGTCCGCGAACTTCGTCCACTAGCCCGGAGGAAATCATCCCCATGACCCTCTCCCTTATCCTTCTTTGAAGGTCGTCTTTCTGCCTGTTCAAAAAGATCAGGATGGAGGACTCTACAACTGGTTTTCGGAGAATCTGTAACTCGCTAAGTTTACGTCCGGTTAGGTAATAGATTTCAAGTGCTCTGGTAATCCTCTTGGCATCATTCACGTGGATCCTTCTCGCAGAATCTGGGTCAACCCGTCCAAGCTCCTCATGGAGAAAAGACAGTCCTTCCGACTCCGCTCTTTTTCTCAGGGCTGCCCGCAGTGCCTCGTCCCGGGCCGGCTCCTGGAAAATTCCGCTGACCAGGGCCTCTATGTAGAGCCCTGTCCCGCCAACGACAATCGGCTTCATGCCGCGAGCCGTGATACTGGAGAGCGCTTCCCTCGCATCGCTCATGAACCTCCCGGCGCTGTATCTCTCAGTGGGGTCCAGGAAATCCACAAGATGATGGCGTACCCTCTTCCTCTCGTCGGCGTCAGGCTGTGCAGTTCCTATGCGGAATCCTTTGTAGATCTGCCTTGAATCGGCCGAAATGATCTCGCCCTTGAGGCGCTCGGCGATGTGAAGCGAGACTTCGGTCTTTCCGGAGCAGGTGGCGCCAACGATGAGAAGAACGGCGGACAGCGCTTTATCGTCTGCCAAATCTTTTCTCCAGCTCAGCCAGAGAAACTCTTATGAATGTGGGCCGGCCGTGCGGGTCTCCGTCGGGGACCTTTGTGAGAAACAGAGCGTTAATAAGCCAGTTCATCTCTTGTTGATTCAACACTTCGCCCGCATTCACGGCGCCGCAGCACGCAAAAGCTCTCGCAGCTTTTTCCTCAGGCGGAAATTCATCTCCCGAGTCTTCTGAAAAGAAATCAACAATGTCTCTCAACGCCTGCCCCTCATCCCATCTCCTCAATGAAGACGGAATCCCTCTGACAAGCACAGTTCTCTCTCCAAAAACCACAAGGTCAAAACCCAATTTCTTGAGCCATTGAGACATTTCGAGAAAATTCTCAAACTCATCTTTCGCAAAATCAAGAACGAGGGGAAAGAGAAGCTGCTGACTTGCCCGATCCTGTCCCTTAAAGCTTCCCATGGCATGTTCGTAAAGTATCCTCTCGTGAGCGGCGTGCTGGTCGATGAGAACCAGGCCTCCCTTTGTTTCGCCAAGAATGTATGTCCCGTGAAGCTGCCAGAGGTTGACAAGGCCTACATCCTCCCGATCAGTCTCGGCCTTCGGGCTTTCTTCGCCGCCTTCCTTGGTCAGGAGCTCCCTGACAAAGGAAATCCCGGCTTCCATGTCAGGGCGCGACTCGTAGGGGAAGCCCCGGTTTTCCCCAGTGCCCCCATCTCTGAGATGACCGCGCACTCCCGGTCCACGGAATTTGTCCTCTCCGCCATGTCCAATCCATGTTTCATGTCCAATCCAGCCGTGTTCTCCTGCCGGAAGCTCCGTTCCGTGGGGTGAAAGTGACTGCCGCACACATCCTCTCACAGTTTCAAAGACCAATCTTTCGTCCTTGAATCTTATTTCTCTCTTTGATGGATGAACATTCACATCCACCTGAGCCGGATCTACGATGAGAGAAATAACAGCCATCGGGTACCGGTCACGTGGAATAAGGTCTCTGTACCCTTCCTTGAGTGCTTTCATGAGAAGCGCGCTCTGAATCCATCTGCTGTTCACAAAAATGTATATGTGCTCTGCGCTGTTTCTGGAAAGCTCTGGCTTTCCGAGAAATCCTCTCAGCTCGACGCCGCTCATTCCCGGCAGAAGCTCTACCATTGAATCCACAGTCCTCTCGCCAAAGATGGTCGTCATTCTCTCTCTCAAGTCTTGCGCAGGAGGAAGAGTGAGGGTCTTTCTTCCATTGTGCACAACGTAGAACGCGCAGGCGGGGGTTGTGAGCGAAAACGCAGTGATGAGTTTCGCAATCGCCTTCATCTCGCTTCTTACTGTCTTCAAGAACTTTCTTCTCGCGGGCGTGTTGAAGAAAAGGTCTCTCACAAGGACGGATGTACCCTTCCCTCTTCCTGCATCCCTGACATCCAGGGCCTTCCCTCCCTCAAGTTCAATCTCACATCCGGTCTGGTCGCCCTCTCTCAAGGTCGTGAGCTTCACCCTTGCCACCGATGCTATCGATGGCAGGGCTTCACCCCTGAATCCAAAAGTCACGATTCTGTCAAGGTCCTCAGACTCGCTTATCTTGCTTGTCGAGTGCCGCTCAAATGCCAGGACGGCCTCTTCCCTGCTCATCCCTTCGCCGTCGTCTGATACAAGGAGATGCGCATCCGGACTTCCTTCAATCTCAACCCAGATATTTCTCGCCCCGGCATCCAGAGAGTTCTCCACGAGCTCTTTGACGACAGAGAGAGGCCTTTCGACAACCTCTCCGGCAGCTATTAGCTGGACCAGGTCAGGAGGCAGTAATTTTATTCTCCCCGAAGCGATCACTCTTTCTTCCCGTATTCCTTTCTCAATCTCGCCAGTGCATTGAGCGCATCGATGGGAGTCATCTCATCAGTGTCAAGTCTCTCAAGCTCACGAATGAGCTCGCTCTCCTTCTCATCAAAAAGCTGAAGCTCAAGCGCGGCGTCTTTAGGCGCCATTGCTTTCTTCCTCATTGCCCCTTCTCTTTCGAGTTCTCTCAGGACCTCCTTTGCCCTCTCCACGATTCTACCGGGAAGGCCCGCAAGCTTGGCAACCTGGATTCCGTAGCTCCTGTCCGAAGCACCCTCTTCTATCTTTCTGATAAAGACCAGCTCATCACCCCACTCCTTCACCACGACATTGAGATTCACCACCCTTGGAAGGAGAGATGGAAGCTCGGTGAGCTCCTGGTAGTGCGTTGCGAACAGAGTCCTTGGAGCGAACCCTTCATCTCCGTGAAGAAACTCGGTGATGGCCCACGCGAGACTCATGCCGTCAAACGTGCTCGTACCTCTTCCAATCTCATCCAGCAGAATGAGACTCTTTCCTGTTGCATTTCTTGTGATTGATGCCATCTCGTTCATTTCGACCATGAATGTCGAGCGTCCTGTCGTGATCTCATCTGACGAGCCGACTCTTGTGAATATCCTGTCCACCACTCCGATAGAGGCCTTCTTCGCCGGGACAAAACTCCCCGCCTGCGCCATCACGATGATCAGACCAACCTGTCTTAGGTAGGTCGATTTGCCGGCCATGTTCGGGCCGGTCACTATCGCGATCTGCGTCGATGAGGAATCTAATGTTGTATCGTTCGGAACAAACTCTCCACGGGGAAGAGTCTTCTCAACTACCGGATGCCGCCCCTCCTCTATCTCGATTCGATTTGATGCATCGACACTGGGTCTGGCGTACGAGTTCTCAGCAGCAACTTCAGCCAGCGAAGCCAGAGCATCCAATTGGGCAAGGGCATTCGCCGAGAGCTTGAGGGAGTGAATCTTCGCCTTGCCTTCTTCTTTGAGCCGCTCGAAGCCTTCAATCTCGAGTGAGTTTGCCTTCTCCTCCGCTCCCAGAACCTGGCTCTCAAACTTTCTTAGCTCTTCTGTGGTGAATCTCTCCAGTCCGGTGAGTGTCTGCTTTCTTTCAAAATACTCCGGAACCTTTTTCAGGTTGGACTTCGTAACCTCAAAGTAATATCCGAAAACCCGGTTGTACCCGATTCGAAGATTTGGGACTCCAGTGATCTCCCTCTCCTTCCTCTCAAGCTCGGCAATTGCATGCTTTGCATTCTTCGAGCTCATTCTCAACTCGTCCAATTCCTTGTTGAAGCCCTCGCGGATTATTCCGCCTTCTGAGAGAGTCATCGGAGGATTGGGCACAAGTGCCGCACTCAGGAGAGCTGCATACTCCGAATGGTCGCCCAGTTTCAACTCGATATCTCTGAGAAGAGCAGAGCTTCTGTTTTCAAGGAGGAGCCTTATCTCGGGAATGACCTTAAGAGTCTCACCCATCAGAAAGAGTTCATTGGGATTGATTCGGTCAAAAGCGAGTTTTCCGACGAACCTCTCCGTATCCTTGAGGGATTTCATGAAGTCTCTGAGTCTCCCCCTGAGAAGAGAGTCAGTCACCAGCTCCTCAACTGCATCATGCCTTTCAACAATCTCCCTGGTTTCAAGGAGCGGCCTGACCAGGAAAGCCCTGAGAGTTCTTGAACCCATCGGAGTGAGTGTTCTGTCCAGAACGCCGGCGAGCGATCTTCCACCCTGGTAGGGTGACTTCAGGATTTCCAGGTTTCTGAGAGTAGTCTCATCAAGAAACATGCTGCTTGATTCGGTGAGTCTCTTGAGCGAGTCAAAGTGGCTTAAGTCGGACCTCTTTAGCTCTCTCAGGTAGTGGATGAGAGCACCGGCAGCCCTTATTCCATCTCTAAGGTCATCGCATCCGAACGCGTGAAGATCGCCCTGAGAAAGCTGTTCCTTCAGCAGTCGTTTTGCCCGCTCATAGTCAAAGCTTTTGCCGTCAATGAATGTTCTCGAAGACTTTCCAGTTATCCTGGGAATCTCGGGCGACGAAGAGAATTCCTCGGGAAGCAGGACCTCCCGGATTGAGAATCTTGATAGCTCGTCATTGATCTTCGAGACATCCGTTTCACCAGCCATGAAGTCGCCCGTGGCAACATCGGCAATTGCGATCCCGTACCTTTCATCGGAAGGGAAAATCGAAGCAAGAAAAACAGATTCCTTCTCATCAAGAAGGTTGTCGCTCAGCACCGTTCCCGGCGTTATGACCTCAACAACATCCCTCTTCACCAATTTCTTTCCAGGGCTTGGTTTTTCAAGCTGTTCGCAGACGGCAACTTTGTATCCGCACTTGAGAAGCTTTGCAATGTACCCGTCGGCAGCGTGCCACGGAATCCCTGCGAGCGGGACCGCCTCTCCGCGGATCCTGCCCCTTGAAGTGAGGGTGAGCCCCAGCACTTTCGAAGCAAGCTTTGCATCCTCATAGAACATTTCGTAGAAGTCGCCCATCCTGAAAAAGAGGATGGAATCCCTGTACGTCGCCTTCATCCTTACGTACTGCTCCATCACAGGCGTTGAGGTGCCAGGGGCACGTTTATTTCGAGCCCCGGGGGACTCCAATTTTGCGTCCATTCTTGTGAACTTTCTCCCTTGCCTCAGCGGAAACCAAAGAGTTCGGAAATCTGAGCAGAATCTCCTGGTAAACCCGGATTGCGTCGGCCTTCATGCCTTCAAGCTCAAGACACAGCGCCTTGTTCCTCATAGCAAGCGGGACATATGAGCCGCCTGTTCTGACAACTTTTTCGTAGACTTCCCCTGCCTTTCTGCAGTTCCCAAGAAGCCGGTAGCAGTCACCAAGAGAAAGGAGACTCTGACTCATGAGCGGTTCATTCAGGGGTTTTCGAACGAGCTTCTCAAGTTCCTTCTGTGCCTTGGGGATTTGTCCGCTCCCTATGAGAGAGAGCGAAAGCCAGTACGTCGCCTGTTTCTCCATGGAATCGTCTGGATGTTTCTTCAGGCACTTCTCGAAATAGGATGCGCTGGCGTAGAAAGAACCGATGGTGTAGAGGTAAACGCCTGTCTGAAAGAGTTCGTCAACAGACTCGCTCTGTGTTGCTCTCGGACCCTGAGTGCCGGGAACGCTATTCCAGGTAGGTATCCCACTGAAGACAACTAGGGCAGCGCCAAAGAGGCTCATCAGACCTGTTGCCGCAATTCCTGCACCTGTATTTTTCATTTTCTTTCTTTAGTTTTTCTGCAAGCTTCGCTGCCTCGCGATAGGCATCATCGTTCCTGCCATCCTCATGATACAACATTATGAGTTCCGCTCTCGCTCTTTCATTCTCCGGCTCAAACTCAAGCACTTCCCTTACCAATCTCAAAGCTTCATTTTTGTCGCCTCTCTTTTTCTGAAGAGTGGCCAGAGAAAGAAGAGTACTCGAATCTTTAGGATTGCGCTGAGCGAGCTCCTCGTAGAACTCCATCATCTCTCCGAATCTGCCCTTTTCAAAGAGGGCTTTTTCGAGCCGGTCAAAAACAATGTAGGCCATTCCCGGAAACCGCGATGCTATACCTTTCCAGAGAGTGATTGCCCGGTCAATGCGTCCATCTTCCCTGTAAATGTCTCCGAGATATAGAAAGGCAGGAACGCAATCTCCATCTAACCTGAGAGCATCCTTGAAGGCTTTCTTGGCCTCCCTTATCCTTTTCCTCCTCAGCAAGTCACGACCTATCCAGCTCTTATAGAGAGCAAGCCGACCCGGCTCCTTGGACCCGCTGAGCTTCTCCAACTCCTCCTCAATTTCGCACGCCTTGTCCCATTGCTTCAAATTCTCGTAGACCCGGCCGAGGAGTTTAAGGACCTTCACGTTCTTCTTGTTCAGATCCAAGACCTTCTCTCCTGCCAGTATCGCACTTGGGTATTTCGCCGAAGCCACAAAATCCTCAACGAGACTCTCGTAAACCGCCTCTTTGAGCTTCCCGTCCGCAAGGGGTCTCACGGTGAGGTCTCTGTGAATCTGTGTCGCCTTCTCCACCTGACCTTGCTTTCTCAGAAGGTCGCCAAGCTTAAGATAGGCGTCGATGTTCTGCGAATCCCTGTGGACGGTCTCCTTCAGGAATCTGAGGGCATCATCGTTGCTTCCCGAAATGAGGCAGTTAAGCGCTTTCGTATAGGGAGATTCGGATTCAGCGGGTTTGGCTTTTTTCTTCCTGGAAAGTGAATAGATTGCCACCGCAAGGAATACGGCGAGAAGAAGAAGTATTAGTATGCCGGGGTCTGACATCTTCAGCTCCTCTCTCCTTCTTCACCCTGGGATAGCGGCTGCACGTCTTCGAGCGGGAGATTCCTCAAAGCCGTTAGTTCCTCGCCAAGTTTTCTCTTTTCCTTTTCAAGCCGCGAAATTCTTCCCCTCAATTTCATTTCGTGCCCGATTGTGAAGAGAAACCAGACGAACGCGCCAAGGACAAATGAGCCAAAAAGAGCAATGATGAACTGGACCTTGAGCTCATAGTTGTGCGTGAACCAGAATCGCACGGTCACCGGCTCCTGTTGAAGATTGAGGATGGCAAAAAGAAGGATTGCGGCAAGAACAATCCCGGTCAGAAACATCTTCACTAACCACATGTTGGGGAACCTCCATTTCCTCCGCCTTGTCTTTTCCCGTAAAGTGTGAGACCCCTGGCATCGAGAATCTCAACCATCACCGGTTTCCCGATTTCATCATCTTTGCCTTCAAAGAGAACAGTCTTGTTGGACCTTGTCCTTCCCGTAAGAAAACCATCTGCACCCTTTGCTCTGCCCTCAGGGAGCACCTCAAGAATCTTCCCTGTCAAGCCCTTGTTCTTCTCATCTGCGATTCGCTTTTGAAGCTTCAGAAGTACATCGAGCCTTCTCTCCTTCTCTTGAGTTGAAACAGTCTCCACAAGGTTCGACGCAGCAGTCCCTGGTCTTGGCGAGTACTTGAACGCGAACGAGGAGTCAAACCCCACGCGATTCACAAGGTCAAGAGTCTCCTCAAAGTCAGATTCACTCTCTCCCGGGAAGCCAACCATGAGGTCGGTTGTGATGCTTATGCCGGGGATCCTGGACCTGACTCGTTCCGCGAGATCCATATATTGCTCTCTAGTGTAGCCCCTGTTCATCAGCTTGAGAATATTGTTTGAGCCGGATTGCGCAGGAAGGTGAAGATGTTCACAGACGGTCGGGCAGGATGACATCGAATCCAGAATTTCGG
Organism: Candidatus Eisenbacteria bacterium; assembly: GCA_030017955.1. Taxonomy (NCBI): domain Bacteria; phylum Candidatus Eiseniibacteriota; species Candidatus Eiseniibacteriota bacterium. The sequence goes on along the minus strand of JASEGR010000004.1, from coordinate 48,566 downwards.
GAGAAAGGCCCTTCGGGTGCGAAGTAGTGAATCTAAGCCGGAGAAGGCCCGTGATTCTGGAAATCTCATTCAGAAGCCCAGCAAAATCAAGCTCCCCAAAACGGTACGAGTTCACGTTCTGGCCAAGAAGAGTGATGTCCTTTGTCCCGTGCTCCACAAGGCATTCCGCTTCTTCAATAATGTCGGCGAGCGGCCTGCTCCTCTCTCTCCCCCTCACGTAGGGCACAACACAGTAGGAACAAAAGTTCTCGCATCCCTTCATGATGGACACGAATGCCCTGAGTCTCTTTCTTCCCGGCCGAGGAGAGCTCCTGAAACCTTTTTCAGGCCCGGTGTCAATTATCTGTCTCTCGCCCGCCTTGAGCCTCTCGAGGATTGCATCGAATCTCTCGTAAGCATCCGTACCGATGACAAAATCTACGTTGGGAAGAACCGAGAGAATGTCCCTTCCGAGTCTTTGCGCAAAGCATCCCATGGCACCCACGATGAGACCATCATTCCTCTTTTTTGTGGCATCCAGCTCCCTTATCCAGCCGAGCGCCCTCTTTTCGGCATGGTCTCTGACCGAGCATGTGTTAACAAATATCATGTCGGCTTCTTCCGGGCGGGATACCTCAGACAGAGAATGACTCAGGAGCAGATCGCGGATATTCTCGGAATCCCAGACATTCATCTGGCACCCGAATGTCTTGATAAAAAATGTGGCGTCGTTTCTCATTACGAACTCACCCTAGAATATGGTGAACTGGACGAGGGATGGCACTGTGCACAGATCGGGGTCTTTCACGACCCTAGAGAATCCTAGCAGAAAAGTCTTTGTGCGGTCTAGGTATAACGATGCCCTTCACAAGGAGCCCTCTTTCTTTTGCGGCCTCTTCGCCTGCCCGGACAGAAGACTCCACGTCGCTGACTTCGCCGGTGAAACTTACATAGCCCTTCCCACCGAGTCCCTTTGCAACCCTTATCTCGATGAGTCTGACCTTCGCAGTTTTTGCGGCGCGGTCGGCAGCTGCGATTGTGGCGGCAACTGAAAAAGTCTCTATCACACCTATTGCTTCGATTTCCCGAACGTCACTTGTGCCAAGAAGCGCAGGAAAGACTCCCGGATCGACATAAGGCAGAAAGAGCTGGTCAACAACAAACGCTCCTCCTGTCTCCAATCCCTTTTTCACGGACGCATCTACCGAGGCAACGTCTCCTGCAACCAGAATCACGAATTTTCCAGGGCAGACAGGTGCCGCCTCAAGAAGGCTCACTGGCGCTACCTTAACCATCTCATCAGCGGTGAGAAAACCGGCGGCTATGCTGTTTAGCTCAACCACTCCTATCGTGTCTCTCAGCGATTCACTCAACTTAAAGCCCCGTTTCCTGTTTCCTCAGCACCATGGCACCGCCTCTCGCTGGCCTGTCCGCTTCAAACGTTGCCGCGGTTTGCTTCAGCGGTTGTTTCAAGAACTCTCGCTTCCCTATCCGCGAATTGTAATTGCGCCATTCACGCTTTCAACGACGCCGCTAATGGAGGCATGTATATTAGCACCAAGTTTCCCATCCGGGATCCTGGCAATGAGCTGGCCCTCATTTACACGCTGCCCTACCGACACGATGGGCACAGATGGAACGCCGGTGTGCTGCGAAAGCGGAATTGACACCCTCTCCACCTCGAGAACCCGCAAGTCGAACATGTCCGGCGGCGAATAACTCTCAAGCCCCAATCTTGCTTTCATTCTCGCCATGGGGATTCTTCTTCCGTCCCTCAGGGATTTCTGCTCCTCCGAGATACCCCTCGAATCATGACGCAATCCCTTCTTCAGAAGCTCCTGCTTTATCTTCTTGTTGACAACTTCCGGCCTCAGAAGCTGAGGACAGGCATAGAGCCCGCAGATTCCGCATTCGGAGCATAGAAGTGCACTTGTTATCTCGTCCACTGCCGTGTCAATCAGGAGGCTCACGGTCCTCATGATCTTGTGAGGATAGATGTCGTGCCCAAGGAGATATCTCGGGCAGAGCTCCGTACAGTCAAAACACTGGTCGCAGGCCGAATTCCCTCTCAGCACTTCAATGGAAGACGACACTTTCTTCTTAGCCACAAGTATGTGGTCTTTCCTGAGTACCACGATGCCCGCTGTCCCTTTTGTCAGCGGTTCATCGAGAGTTCGTGGGACGTATCCCATTATAGGACCGCCGATTATGACGTCAATATCATCCGTTTTAGTAAGTCCGCAGACCCTGAGCGCCTCCCTCACCGGCGTCCCCAAAGGAAAAGACAAAGTCTTGGGGATGGGGACGTCGCCGCAAACCGTGACGAACCTTGACGTGAATACCTTTCCATCGAGCGCCCTTGAGACCTGAAGCAGCGTCGTTACGTTGTTCACGACCACACCAACCTGTATGGGAATCCCGCCGGGTGGAACGACCCTGCCGGTCACTTCATATGTGAGCACATGCTCATCACCTGCAGGGTAAACATCATCCAGCGGAAAGACTTCTTTGTCGCCGTACCTTGACGCGACATTCCTGATGGTTTCAAGCGCCGACTTGTTCTTCGCCTTTACCGCCACAATGCCCTTTCTTGCACCCGTTGATTTCTGCATGAGGTCGAGTCCCTTCACTACCTCATGCGCAAGATTTTCCATAACTACGCGGTCGCTCGCAAGGAGAGGCTCGCACTCGGCTCCGTTTGCAATGGCTATTTCGGCTCTGGATTTGGCTTTAACGTGGGTGGGAAACATAGCCCCGCCGGCGCCGGCAACACCGGCCTGCTCTATGGCGGCTGCTATGTTAATGGGCATGAGCTTCGCTAGACTATCCTGAAGTAGTCAACGAGAACACACCTTCTGGGCCGAACGAAGGTGCGCGCGGATGTCAAGCCCTCTCCGGTCGGGCTTGCAATCGTGAAACTGGTGAATCCCTCTCCTCCAAACCCGAGACCGGCATATGAAGGGCCATTCTTTACAAAAATCGATGCATTCATGTACTTCGCCATCTTACTCAACTTCTCGATATTCTTTGAATGCATCACTGCAGTGTGCGCAAACCCGTGCTCCACCTCTTTTGCAAGGAGAATCCCTTCGTCAACATCCGCAACGCGGACAAGCGGAATCACAGACGTCATCATTTCAGTCCACACAAATGGATGATCCTTATCGGTTTCGACAACGATAAGTCGGATATCGTCCTGGGCGCGAATGCCAAGCTCGCCAAGTATGAGCTTCGCGTCTTTGCCGACGTACTTCTTGTTCATCACAGCATGCTTCCTGGGACCGTTGTCCTTTTCCAGCAGAAGCGACTTCAACCTCTCTATCTGATGACCCTTCAATTCACAGGCGCCATTCCTGGTCATCGCAGCTTTCAGACCGTCCGCAATTGAACTGACTGCGATGATCTCCTTTTCGGAAATGCAGACAATGTTGTTGTCAAGCGAGGCGCCGTTTACGATGTCCTTCCCCGCCTTTTCGATATCGGCAGTCTCATCAACGACGACTGGCGGGTTCCCGGGACCTGCTGCAATTACCCTCTTTCCGGACTGCATCGCCTGTTTCACGACTGCGGAGCCGCCCGTGACAACGAGAAGTCTTATGCCCGGATGCTTCATCAATGCCTGCGCAGCTTCTATTGATGGTTCGGCGAGTGACGTGAAAACGTTCGGAGGTCCGCCGGTCCTTACTACGGTTTGGTTCAAAAGCTCGATGGTCTTGTTTGAAACATTCTTTGCGGTCGGATGCGGACAGAAGACGACAGCATTTCCGCCGGCCATCATGCTCATGCCGTTATTTATGATGGTTTCGGAAGGATTTGTTACCGGTGTTATGGAGCCGATTACTCCAAAGGGAGCCCAGTCCACAAGGGTAAGGCCGTGATCTCCCGAAAACGAGATGGGTTCGAGGTCTTCGATGCCCGGAGTTGCCTCGCCGACCAGCAAGTTCTTCCTGATCTTGTCATCGACTCTGCCAAGTCCGGTTTCTTCAACCGCCATCTCGGAAAGCAGCTTTGCATTATCCTTCACCGTCTGCCTTATCGCCGAAATTATTTCCTTTCTCTTAATCACTGAAAGAGAAATAAGCGCCAGGTGCGCCTCTCTCGCAGCCTTCACAGCACTGTCAAGTTCTCCAAAAACGCCGCTCTCAGAAGCGTCTGAAGATTCCCTCTGCAATTGCGCAAGTGTCGACGCCGGTCTCCTCTTGAGTTCATGGCCAAGTTTTTCGACAACTCTTTCGACTATGGCATTTATTCTGTCATCGTCATACTTCATGGCAGGCACCAAGCTGGTTTTCTGTTTCCGCGATGCTGCAGTTCAGAAGTGGAATCCGTGATTCTGTTTTTCTTCAGAAACTGTCAGGCGACAGGTTCTCTGGGCCTTCCCTGGCTCTTCACGTAGATAAACTTCCCGTCCATTTCAATCGAGTCAACGATTGCCATGATCACGGTGTCGACGGGCCTATCCTTTGTCTGTTCTGTGAGCCGCGCCGAGCTTCCGCTCGCGCAGAGGACAGTCTCATTCACTCCTGCACCCACGGCATCGACCGCCACACTGAATGAACCTGTTGCCTTTCCAAATGGATCGACTTCTCTTACGACCAGGAGTTTAAGACCTACGAGAGTTTCTTCCTTCCTTGTCGCAACAACAGTTCCTACAACCTCACCTATGATCAACTCTGCCTCCTTGAAATCACGAAGTGCAGTGCTTCAATGTCCGAAGGCCCTGCTCGGAGAACCCGAATGAAGGTATCAAGAAGTCAGGGAACTCCGGTCGCTCCCTACTTCTTACCCGAGGTCTCCGTGGCTCGTCCGATAGGAAGAACATCCTCAAGGCTTGCGTGCGGCCTTGGGATCACGTGGATGGAGATAACTTCACCCACCTTGCCTGCAGCAGCTCCGCCCGCTTCCGTGGCAGCCCTGACGGCGGCAACATCTCCCCTGACAATCGTCGTCACGTAGCCGCCTCCTATCTTCTCATAGCTGACAAGCCGCACCTTTGCAGCCTTCACCATGGCATCAGATGCCTCTACCATGGCGACAAATCCTCTTGTTTCAATCAGGCCCAACGCTTCTTCCATTTCACTTCCTCCTTAACAGAGAATTCACGTTCGGCAAGCAGAAGCGGAGCCCGCATCGCTTCTGAAGCACGGGCTCAGGCTCCTGAAAAGTGCTTCTTACTTCAGCATTGTATCTTCCAGGGATAGATGAGGGCTCGGGATTACGTGCGCAGAAACCAGCTCTCCAACCTTTTCTGCGGCGCTCGAACCTGCCTGGACAGCAGCCTTGACGGCGCCGACGTCGCCTCTCACAAGCGCCGTGACGTATCCGCCGCCGATCCTTTCGTACTTTACCAGAGTGACCTTCGCTGCCTTCACCATTGCATCCGAAGCCTCAACCATCCCAATAAAACCTCTTGTTTCAATCATGCCCAAAGCCTCATTGGCCAAATTCATCACCCCCTTATCAGCTCTACTAAGTCACCGTCAGAAAGCCCCGCCGCATTTGCATCATCAGTATCAAGATGAAGCTCGAGGCAATACGTCGGGTCAACCTTGACTTTCACCATGTCGAATGTGAGTCCCTTCTCTCCTTCCACCTTCACGCTCACGGTATCGCCGTCCCTGACGCCGAACTCCCGGGTATCCTCATCAGTCATGTGGATATGTCTTATCGCTCTCACTGCTCCTTCAGAGATCTGAACAGAACCTCTGGGTCCGACAAGCACAACGCCAGGCGTGTTCGCAAGATCACTGGAGTCCCTCACCGGCAACTCCAGGCCGAGCCGGCGGCCGTCCGATCTTGAAAGCTCTGTCTGGGTGTAGTTTCTTACCGGTCCGAGAATCCTGACATCTTCAAGCGTTCTCAGATTGGGCGCAATGATCGTCACTGTCTCTTTGGCTGCGAACTGGCCTGTCTGAGTCAGGTCCTTGAGCTTCTGGAGTTCGCAGTTCTCTCCGAAGAGTTTCGAGAAAACTTCCTTTGAGAGGTGGACATGTCTGGCTGAGACTCCGACAGGAACAAACTTCTTTAGGGCCGATACACTTGGCCACTTCTCAAGTCTCTCCCTAACCCTCCTCAGAACCTCTTCAGCAATCTCATCGGCGGGAGAAGCAGGCCGAGACTTAACGTACTGAGACATATCAGTTTCTCTCATCGAAGCTGTTACGCTGAACTCCGCATTTACCTCGCCAATTTAACAGAGCAGAGAAACCGTTGTCAAGGAAGTTGCCGCAATCTTGCCCCTCACCCTACCCTCTCCCCTATGGGGAGAGGATTAATGTCTGATTCAGCAACCTCTCCCCCTCACCCTACCCTCTCCCCTATGGGGAAAGGGTCTCAGGTAGAGGCGCATCCCGTCGAAGAGCGCTCCATCGAGGTCAATTTCATCGCCCTTGGAATCCGCCACGTACAGCGAACCTTTTGTAACCGATTTGAACGCCTCTTCGCTAAACCGCAGGATTGCATGGCGGACAGCGAAACCCTTTTCCATCTCGATTGGGTTATCGTCAACGAAAACTGTCATGCCGTCACCGCATCACCTGGAATTGACGAGCCGGCTTGTGAAGTCGGCTTTGATCTTCTTCCCTGCGCGTGCTTGGCTCTCGACGCACTTGATAAGCTCGTCCCGTATAAGCCGCTGTGTGTTGGTGACATCTTTCCCCTTCTGGAAAACTTTGAAGCCGTCTCCGCCGGCAACAATGAAATCGTTCGCTACAACTATGTATGTGGCGAGCGGCTCCACCGGCTTCCCATTTTCAAGCAGAAGCTCTTCCACCCTTTGGCCTTCGGGTTTTGAGAAATCAACACGGCCTTTGAGGCCCGATACTCTCACGCGCCCGCCCCCTTCCTCGATGAATCGTTTCACCTGCTCGCCCGTGAGTTTCATGGTAACCAGGGTGTTGTCGAAAGGCATGAGCTCGTAGACCTCCCCGACCGTGATGTTCCCCGGCTCGATGTCGGTTCTGAGTCCTCCTGAATTTGTGACTGCAATGTCAGCCGACACAGCACCCCTCATACAGTCAGTGACGAAATTCGCAAGCGAGGGATCGGAGCGGCTCAAGCGGTTCTCCGCAGACCCGACGACCCGTTCCATGAGCGGGCCGATCCTCTCCTGGTACTGCGCGACGTTCTGCGCAATGCGCAGGACAAAGTTATCTCCTTTCGGCATGGAGATATCTTCCACGTATGTCTTTGTGATCCTCTGAAATGACTCCACCACCTTCTGTTTTCTCAGATCGTACGTCAGCAGTATCTCGCCAATCGCCCTGCCGTTTGACGCGGCAATCACAACAGGAATGCCGGCCGCCTGTCCTGCGACAAAGGTGTGAGTGTGTCCTCCGAAAATCGCGTCAACCCCGCTTACTGCCTTTGCGAGGTCGCCAATCTCCCCGGTAATTTCTCCTGAGCCGCGCTGCTGACCTCCAAAATGCGCCAGGACGACAATCACCTGTGCTCCCATATTTCTCAGTTGAGGGACGAGATCATTTACGGCTTTTGCAGGATCAGTGAAATCGAGCGAGGCAACATTAGTTGGAAGCGTGACCACCGGCGTCTCCGGGGTCGCAAGCCCGATCACCGCGACCTTCAGTCCTCCTCTTTCCAGAATCACGTAAGGCTTGAGAAACGATGGGATCTTTCTTGTCTTCTTTTCAACCACGTTTGCGGCGAGCATGGGAAAGGTCTGCTCCCTGATGCGCGCCCTAAGAGTATCAATTCCCCAATCGAAATCATGGTTACCAAGCGCGGAGGCATCGTACTTCGCCATGTTCATGTACTCGACAACGGGCTTACCGAACGAAAGATTCGAGATGGGCGTGCCCTGCCACATGTCTCCGCAATCAAAGAGAAAAGTCCCTGCGGGATTTCGTTCTCTTGCCTTTTCAATGTATCTGGCGACGACAGCCGCGCCTCCCCACGGCTTTTCCGTGGATCTTTCGGTACCGCCGCCCAGAAGCGAGCCGTGGAAGTCCGTGGTCTGAAGAAGCGAGAGTGTAACAAACGATTCTTGTACTTTCTTTCTCAGGTGCTCGGCCTTTGTTGACCCGTCCTGAAACAGACTGTCCGGGTTGATTTTCCCGTCTTTGTCGGGTTTTATCTCGCCCAGCCGCAGCAGGAGGTCTATCTCTCTGCTCGCATCACTCGTTACGTAGTCGGGAAAAACTGACCAGTTGCTGTCGCAGTCGTTGTGAAGAGACTCTTTCTTTCTCGCGAAATCAATGAGCATCCCTCTTACATCTTCCGAAGATTGCGAAATGGGTTTTGCGTCTCTGAGACCTGGAGACTCGGCGCTCCTTAATTGATAGCTATTCACTGCGAGCTTGATCTTGTCTCCCGGCTGGAGAGGTTTTCCATTCAGAGTCATATCCGCGATTCTTCGGCCTTCCGGCTCTCTCAAATCTATTCTGTAGGAGATGCCCTGGGCTACTTCAAGCCCTGACCTGCGTTTCCCGGCGGCCGGGAATCCTCCTCCAAACGGACCTGAATCGTACCGCCCGAACTTCGCCGATGAGTATTCAAGCTCCCTTTTAAGGTCGCCCGCAGTCACTTCAACGACGCAAAGGGTGTTGTGGTACGGATAGAGTGCAGAAAGTTCTCTTATGGTGACAGGCCCTTTGTCAATTCCCAGGCACGGAGTGAGCGCAGCTGCAAGCGAAACATCTGCGCCGCTTCCGTCGAGCTGCGCATTCTGAATGAGGTCAAGCAGAGCAGTGTCTTCAAACCATGTTTTCAATCCGGAAAGAGGTTCTACTGCCTCGGCAACGACGGTATTCAGATATTTCTGAGTTTTCTCGTGGTAAGTGGATACAAGCGAAAGAAGTTTCGCATCTGGCCCAATGCCCTCAACCGGCACCAGGGATGACGCTTTCCTTGCCAGCGTCAAAGTTCCATTCTCATTTGCAAAGACGAGGTCGATTTCCGAGACATATTTTCCCCGGAAGCCAGGCTGTGTCGCAAGAACTTCACCAAGCCTTTGGTCAGAGATCAGTTCGTGCGTGTGTGCCATGATTACGCAATCAATCCCGGGAACCTGGGCGATAATCTTCTCGATTTGGTTCTCTCCGGGCAGCGCGCCTACTCTTGGGGCTCCGGTTTGGGCATCATTTTCGAGTCCCATGTGTGCGGCAAGCAGCACCGCGTTGACTCTCTCCTTCTCCCGGAGGGTCTTCACCGCAGCCTTCACAGATTCGATTGTGTCTAGGAACTTGATGCCCTCCAGATTTCTCGGATTTTCCCAGAGGGTCACAGCCGGAGTCGTGAGTCCCAGGATTCCAATACGGACCCCTGAAATTTCCTTGATGACGTAGGGTTGAAACAGCGATTTTGCTGTCGTGTCGGCAATGTTTGCCGCAAGGAATGGGAAGTTTGCTTCTTTCTTCACTTTCCTCAGAATGTCAAAACCGAAGTTGAAATCGTGGTTTCCCACTGTCATGCAGTCGTACTTCAGGTAATTCATCGCGAGGACAATCGGATTGGGTGCGCTTTTCTCCCTTGTGCTGAAGAAATAAGTCAGTGGGGTTCCCTCGATTGTGTCTCCGCAATCGAGGAGAATAACGTTTTTCTTCTCGTCTCTTATCTTCCTGACTACTGTCGCGACCTTTGCAAGCCCGATGTCGGCGGACTTTTCAGCATAGTAGTCGAATGGGTATATGCTTCCATGGACATCGCTGGTTGCGATAATCGTGACTCTGACTGAATCAGAAGGCGGATAGCCGGCAGATGCGTACTGCCCAGAGACGCCTGGAAAAAGAAATGTGAAAAGAATTGAAAGTAAAGTCATCTTCCTGCTCATCTTCCCTAACCTCCTTTGTATTCAACAGTATTGTTTCGTCTTAACGTCACGCCAAATCTTCTCTTGACTTTCCCTGAAAGTCCAGCAATCATTTCGAAGATTGACGCGACGGGAGGGCATCGATACGGTCCACTGTCTCTGAAATCAGGAATAGCTCAAACCAGGTCTGTCAGGTTCTAAACCCACTCTTTGTGGAACCCTCTTCATACGAGGGTTCCTGTCCTCTAAGGAGGTAACATGAAGGAGACTTTGGATCTTATCGTGCTTATTGGCCGGCCTGCCGCGGGAAAAAGCGAAGTCATTGACTATCTCAAGAGTGTTGATGTTCAAACACGAAAGAAACGTTTTCATATTGGTGAGTTCGAAGAGATAGATGACTTCCCGTATCTCTGGGAGAAATTCGAGGAAGACGATATTTTTGAGAAACACGGGAAGGAAAGACTTCATACCACTTCAGACTACTATTTCAAAGAGCACTTTTTCTGGAACTTCATGATCGAGAAAATAAACCTTGCATACCGGAAGAGAATCGCACGGAATCCCAACTATCACGACAGCGTCACGGCCATCGTCGAGTTTGCACGGGGCGGCGAGAATGGAATCAGGGAGGCGTTTTCTTTCCTTGCCGATGAGATCCTTAGGAAAGGCGGTATAGTCTACATCAGTGTCTCCTACGAGGAGTCGTGCAGGAAGAACAGGCGGCGCTTCAGACCCGAGCTCAAGGACTCTATACTCTACCACTCGCTTCCCGATGCAAAGATGGAGTTCTACTACAAGACAAATGATTGGGACAAGATTGGGACTGGAACAGACGGCTACACAAAACTTAAGGGCATAACGGTCCCATATGCAGTCTTCCAGAATGAGCCTGAAGTGACGGACAAACCGGAAGAACTCGGACTTGCACTGGAAAGGGTCTTTGGGAGACTCTGGAAAAGAATGCAGGAAAGACCACGGGAGGAGCGACGCTAGTGAAACGGACGGCAATTGTGTGGATGGTTGCTTGCCTGGTGTTCCTTGTTTTCGCATCAAACTCCTTCCCTGCTCAAACGATTCCCACACTCTTCAGCTTCAACCCTCCCATCCCGGCAAAGACGGTCTCGCTTGCAGGGACGTTCAACAACTGGGACAAGGCAGCCAATCCTATGAATGATGCAGATCGGAACGGCATATGGGAGATTACGATTCCTCTTCTACCCGGCGAGTACCAGTACAAGTTCGTTGTCGATAACGAGAAATGGTATCAAGATCCGAAGAACAAGCTTGGCGCCCCGGATGGGTTTGGCGGACTCAACTCAGTCATCAGGGTTGGCGACTATGAAAAGCTCAATCTCCCGTCAAAGGTGGGAGACGGGAAAATCCTCGAAGAAGCCATTTTCCATGAGCCGGAATCTCCTTACCTCATCATGCCCTCTGAGCAGGAAATCGTAGTCAAGCTCCGCGTGAAAAGAAATGATGTAGCAGGCTGCTCTCTCTGCACTCTGAAGCCTGCAAAAGCTGTCATCCCCATGTCTTTTTATGCGAGAGATGCCGTGTTCGAATATTACAGGGTGCCTCTGAACGCAAGTACCGACAAGGTTGATTACTTCTTCTCAATCGAGGACGGAAAGAGAACTATTCTCTACTGGTCGGGCGGGAAGACGGAAGAGAAGGGGAAAGATATGCCTCCGGGCGGAGAAATTCCTTTCTCCTACTATCCATCCAGTCTGAACGTCTTCTCAACACCGGAATGGGCAAGAGATGCCATCTTCTATCAGATATTCCCGGAGAGGTTCAAAAACGGTGATCCATCGAATGACCCGCCAAACGTCCGGCCCTGGGGCGGAAAGCCTGAGTATTTCAATTTCTTCGGAGGAGATCTTGAAGGCGTAAGACAGGGGTTACCCTACCTGGAAGATCTTGGCATATCGACAATCTACTTCAATCCGATCTTCGAGTCGGTTTCAAACCATAAGTATGACACAGAAGATTACATGAAGATTGATTCTCACTTTGGAGATTTGACGACCTTCACACGGCTCATGAGCGAAGCTCATCAGGACAGCGTGAAAATCGTCCTGGACGGCGTATTCAATCACACCGGAGACGAATTCTGGGCTTTTCAGGACTGCATCAAACGGGGTAAGGAATCACCCTACTGGGATTGGTACACATTCCATGGGTTTCCTGTTGTCAAAGAGCCGAAGCCAAACTACGACTGCTGGTGGGGATACGGCGACCTTCCGAAGCTGAAGACAACCAATCCCGATGTGAGGAAGTATCTCTTTGACGTGACATCTTACTGGATAAGGGAATTCGGAATCGACGGCTGGAGGCTCGATGTGCCCAACGAAGTGCCGCACGATTTCTGGGTTGAATTCAGAAAAGTCGTCAGGTCAGCCAAGAGCAACGCCTACATCATGGGAGAAATATGGGGCGATGGAAAGCCATGGCTCAAGGGCGATGAATTCGATTCTGTGATGAACTACAGGTTCAGGCAGAACGTCATCGGCTTCATAGCCGATGAAAACATTGATGCCTTCACCTTTGATGCGAATCTCGGAATGATACGCATGGACTACCCGGAGCAGGCAGTTGATGTCCTTATGAACCTGATAGGGAGCCACGATACTGAGAGGTTCCTGACCCTGTGCAAGGGAAACGAAAAGAAGCTCAGGCTGGCTGCGCTGATTCAGATGACATACGCGGGAGCGCCTTGCATCTACTATGGAGATGAGGTTGGAATGACCGGTGGAAAGGACCCTGACTGCAGACGAACGTTCCCGTGGGATTCGAAGGACCAGAACGTCGCGCTCCTTGACTATTACAAGAAACTCACCGCCCTCAGGAAATCGCATGCCTCTCTTAGAAGAGGGACACTCGTCCCGCTTTCCGCTGAGAAAGGAAGCAGAGTCTATTCATACATGAGGGAGTTCGGGGACGAAAGATTCATAGTCGTGGTGAATGCAGGCGGGTATGCAGAGACTCTAAAGGTGGCCGTTCCCGGAGTAAGGGATAAGGCCGCCGTGAGTCTCGTTGACGTCCTCACTGGCTCGTCCTACAAGGTAGAGAAAGGCCAGCTCAAGCTGAAGCTTCTTCCCTATTCAGGACTGATTCTGGAAGCTCGCTAAGAGCTGGCCTAGACAACTTAACGAATTCGGGCGCTCATCGGCCGCCCCGTTGTCCACATGCCGCTTGTATCGCCGCGGTGTGCGGTGGCGAATGAGCGTTTCGCTGGCTCCGCTCCGGGATGACCCATCTATTGGCTCGCCAGGCGGGGAATCCTTACCACGACCCAGGCTCAGCCTGGGTGCCCCGAGCCTCTAAAGGGCTGGGTATCCCCACCTTGCTCGCCAAGATGGGTTCCCCATCCCTCCCGCGAAAGCCAGCTCACGGCTCATCGCCACCGCAACTCCATATGCCAACTATCCAGCGGTTGCGAAACGGCTGCGTCACCGATGCCCGCTTGAGATTTGTCGTGCTACTTTAGAACGATCATTCTTCTGACTTTGGACTCTCCCGCGTAGGAAAGCTCTACGAAATAGACTCCGCTTCCGACGGACTTCATCGCGGCGTCCTTACCGTCCCAGGAAATCGAATGGCGTCCCTGAGAAAGCGGTTCATTCACGAGCGTCCTGACGAGCCGGCCTGCCGCATTGAATACTCTGAGACTGACGTGACCCGGCTTCGGAAGAGTGAACTCGAAGTTCGTGCTGCCGAAGAGCGGATTCGGATAGTTCTGATAGAGGGACAGAGGCTCACGGCTGTCAATGAGTCCTTCCGCCCCCCGCCCTATCGTGACACCACAGTAGTTCCAGAGATCAACGGCAAGAGTCTCAGGATGAGCAATAGAATACTTGACGTCGTCGATGCCGAATGTCCTGTTGCCGTATCCGACGCACTCATAGCCCGTGCCTATCAGGTATTTGTAATCAACCGAGAATGAGCTCGAATCCGGGAAGATGACTGCAGCCGTGTAAATCTTGTCGCCGGCAAGAGAATCCGGCGCAACACCGTCATCCTTGAGGACAGTCACCGAAGGAACATTCCAGTCAAGCGGGCTCACTGAGCCGTTGACTGAGACCGTGTCGCTTGGTCCGACAGGCGGCCACATCGTCCACGTATTCACCCGGAAAATCACTTTCACGTCCTGTCTAGTGACCGTGCACCTATCCCATACATCGATCGGGAGAATGAGTGGATTCAAGGTGTCGTAAATGGCATCGTTGAGATACACAGACCTGTTTCCCTGGCTGAAACATTCGTAGTTGAGACCGTGCACATATTTATACTCGACAGTCGCGAATGTGGTCTTTGGGAATCTGACCTTGCCGGTGTAGATCTTGTCACCTGCCACCTGGTCCGGGCTGACTCCGTCATCCTTGAGCTCCCTTGTCGAAGGAACGTTCCAGTTGAGCGGGTTCTGGCTACCGTTCAAGGCGACCGTGTCTCCAGGAGCCGGCGAAATTGCCGACATGTCAACCTTAAACACGACGTCAATTGGCTTGGTGGTGTAGTTCGCGGGAGCAAGGTCATTCCACCATATGTCAATTGTGTCTATCACAGTCGCCGTCGAAATGTCGTACACGTGGTTTGATATTGACTCCCACTCACCGCAGTCATGAGTAAACTTGAACTCGAGCCTCGCCCCTCCTCCGCCGGTCGAGCATGTGCAGGGAAGCGAAAAATCTACTGTGGCGACAAAGATGCTGTCAGCATCGGGATCGACCATGAAGTAGTCACAGGTCGGGTCCCATGTGAGCGGTGTTATGCTCCCCTCGAGAGCGAAAGTATCCGGGGGTGATGGATTGCCACCCGGATGCGAGGTTGAAAGGTGGAGTGCCATGTGTCCTCTCACAAGAAGCTGGGAGAGAAATGCGCAGGCAACATTTGTCACACCATTGTTCACAATCGGGTTCCCTGCGGTGTCCTTTACGTTTATGACAGTAAGTTGGTGGCACGTCCCGTAGCTCAGCGCGCCGATGCAGCCGAGAGTAACCACGGAACTATCCGTCCCGCTTCTTGTCGCAGAAACGACATTAACGCCCGGAATCGTGTAGTTCGAAGGCGTTTCGGCGGTTGTCTTATCGACTGGTTCGCTGAAAGTGGCAATGGCAATGGAGGCTGAAGGGCCGGGCCTCTGATAAGAAACAGAGACCAATGTAGGAGGGGTTATATCCCCGCCCGCCATCTCAGGCACAGCCGTTGAGCAAAGAAGTATCGCGGTGGTGCTCCAGTTAGTAGCGTTCCAGTCCTCAGCAGGGTCATTGGAAGTGTCCTGAGCATTGTCGGTCGTGCCTCCACCGGTTGACCACACCTCACACCATATCCTGGTTGGAGAGCCAAGCGTTGCTTTTGCAATCTTCCACTCGATTGCAGATGTTGTTCCGTAGCTCAACGCCGCACCGCTCACTGTTCCGGTAAGAGACCACGAGCTTCCCATCCACTTCCATACCTGCGTGTCACCAGCGTCATACGGAAGTCCGTCAACCCACGACGCAATGCTGTATTCGGGCTTATGGGGGTCGCTGACCACTACGTTTCTTCCCCAGGCATCCGAAGTTGCGCCGGAGCCGTTAGTGCTGTCGGTGTCCATGTAGATAAGGTACTTTCCCCACCTTGTCGCGTTTATGTCGGCGTTGATCGTGAAGTAGAAATACCAGTAGTTCACATCATTGCAGACATAAAGGTTGAGCAAATCCATCACTGCATTTCCATTACCATCTCCGCTCTTGTCAGTGGCCTCGGCCGTGCCATAGACGGCATCCAGAGTGCCGTCGATAGTCGGAGTGCCAAATCCGGCTGCCATGACCTGTCCTGAAAACAGGACAAGCGCCAGGAGAACCAGGAGAAAACTCTCTTTTCTCATCATCGATTCACCTCCGTGCTGGTTGTCCACACAATCCCCTTGATTCAAACTCAACCAATCCTTGGAAACGATTAGCCAGTTTATTTCTTTCGAGAACGACCTCAGGGCCGAAATGTTCCTTGCAAGACCTCAGTCGCCCGGCAGCATCACCTCTTCTCCCCGATTATCTGTAGATGGCCTTTATTGTTCCCCAGGTCCGGTTCTGAGCGTCAACCGTACAGCACGAAGCAGGATTGTTTCCCCATCCATCGGCCGGAAGTATCTGTGTCGCACTTGAATCATTGATGATGAAACTCTTGTTCGGATCGGGCTGCCAGGATGAACAACCATCTCTCTTATACTTGTACTCCACGCTTGGGTTGCTGCCGGTCAGGAATACTGCGTCAACTGTGTAGTGATGGTTTCTTGGCTCGGCCAGGTCACAGGCGAGCTTCGTCATTTGAACACCTGAACCCCACGTCGTGATAGCCGGATTACTCCCGGTAACACAGACATTGCCGGGATCGGGATCCGTCTCGGGTTGACAAAAGGTGAATGTCACGGTCACGTCTCTTGTTGTGCCTGAAGCTATGTTGAGTGTGAACGGGGGTGCATGGGACCCGCCGGGACAAGTTGCCTGATCCTGCCCCGTACATGTTGTCATGTCAGTCGAATCGTAGAACGTGCAGTAGTAGAGCATCTGCACGCCCGGCGTCAGAGCGGACGCCGGTATGGGCGCCGAGTACTCGTCGTTGTTCACGTCCTTGTCGCCAAAGAATGGCATGGCAACGCTATCGTAGTTCGCCGCTGAAACCTGCTTGTAGAACAACTTCGCGGATATTCCAGCTCCCCTTCCTTCCTTGTTCGTTACCTCGTCCTTCCATGCCTGAATGTAAACAGTGATATCCGAGCTGGATGAGTGAGTGCTCCCCGAGCACGGATAGGCATTGCCGCACCAACCCAGGGCGGCAAGCGAAACCTGAGGAGCAAAAAGCAACATCACAACTCCAAGAGCCAGAACACCGACAATTCTTTTCATCTCTCTCCTCCCTTTAGACGGCCTGCAGGATCTCCAGGAAGATTGGATGAAGCCCAAGAAGTTGACTATTCCCAATATTTCTCCTTTGGAGCCCGGGTTACGCGCGAAAGGAAAAGCGCTCCGGCATCACCCAGAATGCCGGAGCGTCTCAACGCAATAGCCTCCTCCTTCAACAGCTCTTACTTGAAGAGCGCCTTGATCGTGCCCCAGGAACTGGCTTCGGAGGCAGTCGGCCAGCAGGCGATTGTATAGAGGAATGCCTGCCCAAGTTGGACATCCTGGCTTCCGTCGCAGGGAAGTTCCCAGATTGTCCCGCCAGGAGTGCTCAACTGAAGAGGATCGTTGAACATGAGGTCCAGCGGTCCCTTGTTGCAGTTATCCTGGGTAATCCACATTTCAATCAGAATGTGCTGACCGCACTCAAGACCGGGATTGATCTTTGAGAAAGGAATCGCAACCTCGTCGAATGGTGTGTTCTGGACCCAGCCTAACGAGTTCAGGCCGCCGTTATAGTTCCAACCGAAATTCGGGTTATTCCACTCAACCAAGTCCTCCCAGTCGGAGTCGATATTGGTGTAAGCAACAAAGTCAGGGCCGAAGCCCCCAACGAAATCAATCCTTCTGCCCCACGGGTCATCGTTTCCACCACCCGGCTTGCAGTCAATTGCGATCCCAACCTGAACTCCGCCCCAGCCGTCGTGGTCGTGACCATAGCCGATGTAGAGGTTCGTTCCATCGTTGGCGATGAAAATATCACCGAGATCGATCGGGCCGAACTCAGTATCACCACCGTCCGGATCCACAAGCGCTGCCGGGGGGAAATCATTGTTTCCGTCAACCGTAACAACTGCGTATATCGCCGGAGAGGGCGATGCAAAAACAAGCGATGCGATGAATCCCAGAACTAACAATGCCTTTTTCATGTCTACTCCTCCTCGATGCTTCCAAATGGTTCAATGCGGGACAGGAATCGTAACTCTCTTTTCTTGCTGTAACCACCCCCATTCTGACATGGTTTGGTAGAGCGGTCTAACAACTGCCAAATACAAAACCCCTCAGCCAATTCCGTAGTATACCACAGGGGAAAGCCAACGTCAAGCAATGCAAAAAGCACGAAAGCTGAGAGAAAGCTCTACTCTTTCACCGCACCAAGAGTCAGGCCTGAGACGAGGAACCTCGCGAGGAACAGGAATACCGCAACAACCGGAAGTGACACGAGTATGCTCCCTGCGGCGTAGTTTGCCCACTCAGTTTGGTATGTCCCGCTTAAGCCCTCCAGTCCAAGTGGAAGTGTAAAGAGACCTTTGTCGCTCAGGATTACCCTCGCGACGATGTACTCAGACCAGGCCGACATGAAGGAGAATAGAGCTGTTATGGCAAGCCCAGGCGCAGCGACCGGGAGAATAATCCTGAGGAAAGCTCCAAACTCGCCGCTTCCGTCAACGAGAGCGGCTTCTTCGAGCTCCCTCGGAATCGTGTCGTAGTAACCCTTCATAGTCCAGACGCAGAACGGAAGAGCGGTTACTGTGTAGGCTACGACAAGTCCCAAGAGACTGTTGAGCAAGTGGAACTGGCGCATGAGGACATAAAGAGGAAGAAGGAGCATTGTGGCAGGGAACATCTGCGTAACGAGAAACGAGAAAAGCCCGGCAGAGTGTCCCTTGAACCTGAACCTTGAGAATGCGTACCCGCTTGTCGAGGCAAGCGAGACGCCGAGGATCGTCACAAAGAGCGCAACGATCGAGCTATTTCTGAGCCAGAGCAGGAAATCCTTCTCGAAGAGAATGGCGTAGTACGCATGGAATGTCGCGCGCTCAGGGATAATGGCAAGCGATGTTGAGAACAGCCGGTCGTCCGGACGCAGGGAGATCCCGATCACCTGGACGATCGGATAGATCGACGCAGCCGACGCAAGAATCAGAATTGCGTATGAGATGAGCTTAGTTAGGTGTCTCATGTCTCCCCGTTCAGCAAGAGCTAACCTGCAAGTTCACCATGCCCCGAATCGCGCGTTGGAGCGAAAAAGGATCCCCTCACCTCTAATCCTCTCCCCAAGGGGGAGAGGGCGGGGTGAGGGGGAAATAGGTGACTGTCACTATTTTATACGTAAACCGTTTCCTTCCCTTTGGAAACTTTCATGAAGACGATTGCGAAGACCAGGAGAATGAGGAATATCACAAAGGAGAATGCCGCCGCATATCCGTACCGGTAATACGCAAATGCCGCCTTGTAAACGTAGGTCACAAGTATGTGAGTCTCGTCAGCGGGCTTCCCTCCTTCTGTGACAAGCCAGATTACGTTCAGATTATTAAACGTCCAGATTGTCCCGAGTATCGTGGCTGGAACCAGGATTGGTCTCAAGAGCGGAAGTGTTATTTCCCTGAACTTGGCAAATGCGGATGCCCCGTCAACGCTTGCGGCTTCGTAGTACTCCTTCGGGATGCTCTGGAGCCCTCCGAGCGCAACAATCATCATGAAAGGAAATCCAAGCCATATGTTCGTGATCATGGGCGCTATGAAGGCCCAGGTGGCATCCGAAAACCAGGGAATCGGCTGGAGTCCGAACCACTTCTGCAAGATGAGATTCACAGATCCGTACTGGTAATTAAACATTCCCTTCCATGTCAGAGCGCATATGTACTGGGGCACCGCCCAGGGAAGAATGAGAAATGCCCTCAAAGCGCTTTTTCCTCTGAGGGCCTGGTTCATCACCACTGCGAGGAAAACGCCTATTGAGACGTGGAAGAAAACGTTTACTGCCGTCCAAACGACTGTCTTCCAGAACACTTTGTAGAGAGCTTGCTCGGTAATGATCGATTTGTAGTGGGCAAGACCGATGAACTGCGCATCCCTGAAGTGATACATGCTCATATTCGTAAACGAAATGCGAAGGTTATGGAGAAGCGGATAAAGAACCACAAAAGACATTACTAGGACAGAGGGAAGTACGAGCAGGTATGGAAAACTCTTGCTTCTTGATCTCCCGGGGGCGGCCATGGTCAATCTTTCATTTCTTTAATCTTCTGAATGGCGAGCGCCTGCATCTTCTTTGCGGCTTGCTCCGGAGTCACTGCTCCGCTCATTGTCTTCTGCGTGAATGGTCCCATGGAATCCCAGATGGCTCTCATTTCAGGGATTACCGGCATGCGGTGCCCGACCTGTACCTGCTCCCCGGAGTTCCTGAGAAGCTCACTTTCTTTGACAAAGGGATCGTCATAAGCTTCCTTCCTGCTCGGAAGGATCGAGAGTCCTTTCGCGAATCTGAGCTCGACCTCCGGTGACGTCAGGTATTCCACCAGTTTCTTGACTTGTTTGAGGGTGTTTCCCTTGACATTTTCGTTTATCGAATACCCTCTTGCTGAAATCATCGGCGCAGGCCAGAGCCCTGTCTCGCTTATCTTGGGTATCTTGGCGACTCCTATCTCCATGCCCGCACTCATGTATCCGCCAAGCGACCAGGGTCCATTTATTATCATTGCGGCTTTTCCTTCTTTGAAAAGAGTATCCATAAGCTGGTAGTTGCACTCTCTCGGAAGGACCTTGTATTTCATTCTCAGGTCTTTCATGAAGGCCAGGGCATTCACCATCGCAGGTGTGTCGAGCGTTGGGTTTTCCTGTCTATCCATGATCCAGCCGCCAAATCCACCCAAGAACGGTACGAGCCAGAATGGTTCCGTCGAGTCAAACGCCAGACCATATTGATCGGGAGTACCGTCCGAGTTTCGGTCAATCGTGAGCTTCTTCGCAATGGATATGAGCTCGTCGCTGGTATGAGGCGGCTTCTTGACGAGTTTCTTGTTGTATATGAGAAAGAGATGATTCCCGACCTGGTCTGGAACTGCATAGATGTGACCGTTCAGGGTATCGAGACTAGCCGGGACAAACTTTGAGAAGAACTCGCTCCCGAAGATTTCTTCAAGAGGTTTTATTATGCCGAGGGCAGAAAACGGGCCGACCTGATCAGATGGTCCATACACCAATTGCGGGCCGCCTCCGGCAAGAGCGTGAGTCTGAAACTGATTCCTCACTTCCTCAGTGTTGTAGTTCAGATGCGAGAGCTTGATTGTCGGATTCTTCGCCTCGTATTCTCTGAGGACTTCATCAAGAATCGTTCTCTCAGCAGGGTCCATCTGTTCCCAGATGACTATTGCTTCTTCGCCTGCTCTCTTTCTTGCACATGAAACCAGGAGAAGAGAAAGGAAGAGAAGAAAAAGTAGTTTTTTCACACGACCTCCTCTGCTGGAAGAGTCTTAAATTTCAGTGCTTCGATTTGCGCCGCGCGTTAACGTTCTGCTCCAAGAAACTGAAGCCCGGGCAGCTCGGAGAGTTTCCCTGTCAGCTTGTAGGCGCCGAGTATCGATTCCTGAGAGCTGTTCTCAGGAACAATCATGTCAATTATCCGCGGTTCGAGGCTCGGGTTAATGCTTCCTCCAAAAGTCCACTCTCCTGGAATTCTGGTTATCGGGCGTACCCGTCCCGGTCCATAACCGTCATGCCCAATCATAAAAAGATGAAACTTCCATGTATCGGCCGGTGCTCCGATAACAGTTTCCGACACCTTGATGCCTATCGTTTTTCGTGAAGGATCCGCGTAGGCCTTTATTGCATCAGGAAATCTCTTCATGTTTTTGTCATAGAGCATGACTTCGTCCATGTTGGCCATTATTGCGAACTCCCAGGCGGAGTCATCGCTTGTCTTCGCGTTCCTTGAGGTCAAGAGGTCGGTTCTGCCCGAACCTTTCAGGCCATCCGTATCCAGATATATGTCAATATCCTGAAGGCAGAAACCAATCTTTCCGCCCCACGGCTTTGTGACTTCCCCGGCTATCTTGATCTCGAAGAAAACCGCATCGCCGCCTTCGAGCACTCTTACATTCTCAATGTCGTAGGCGCCTTTCATGAAAACAGAATTTGAGGGATAGATGTAGCTGCCGGGACCGCGGTCGTCGCCAAGAGGGTCATTTGTTTCATTCAAGACCATGACGTTCTCTTTGAAAGGTATCGTGATTGCTCCGTAGCCTTCACTTGGCGCGATGTCAAGGTTGTTGAAGTAGTCACCTTTCTTATCCTCAAGGAATATTGAGAATTTGAGCTCATCCATTGGAGTAACATTCAAGGAGGAAAGCGGGATTTTCACTTCAAGAGTCCCGCCCAGACCAAACCCCACCTTTTCGGATCGCACCCATATTTCTTTCTCACTCTTTGCTTCACCCGGCGTCCGCGGAATCTCCAGGTAGGCAGTCGAGAGTGAATCTTCGGCGGCCAGAAGGTCAAGCCGCACCCTCCCGGAAGGCGCAAACGGGGGATAGATGGTCTCGGGCAGAGCATCTCCAAGTTCTCTCTTCGAAAAAGACTGAACCGCGCGGCCCGGCATGGATGGGGACGAGAAATAAATCTTGATTATCTTCCCAGACGGGCTGAAAAAGCTAAGCGGCTCCGTAAAATCGATTCTCACGAAAACTGCATCACCGTCGGAAGCGAGATAGAAGCCCTTTACCGGCATCTCGGTCCCGCCCTTCATTGCACCTTTTCCGCTTTCGCTGTCCTCATAAAACGGGACGGAGTCCCATTCCCCTGGTCCAACCATGCCATCCACCTGGGGTGTGACCGGCTTGGCTATCCCTCCGCTGGGGACCACCGCTCCCTTCTCGACAATCGGGATTGAAAGCGAAGGAATTTCCCTGCCAAGAAGCGAACAGGCATCCATCAAGGTTTTTCTGAATGCTTTGTCGAACTCCTCGTCATATCCCGAGTTTTGATCATCGCCGTACCACCAGAACCAATCAGAGCCTTCGGCAGCGTAGATGAGAAGCTCTGCTTTCTTCACCTTATCCGGATCGGTTGTGCCTGAGGCTTTCGCCTCCTCGAGGAGTCCTCTCACTTGAGCGAGAAGCTCCCAAGCCGTGTTCTCCTCTTTCTCTCCAATCCAGGTCTTGAATGAATTCCCGGCCCAGGAACCCGGCCAAAGGTCAACGTAGGTTTTGTTCTTACTTGCATTAGCTTTCTTGAAGAAGTCACTGAGCTTCACGGTCTTCACCCACTTCGCCTGGGTCAGCTGCGAGTACAGGCTTCTGAGGAACTCCTTACCGTCATTCCTGTAGTTTTCCCAGGCGTTCTCTCCATCGAGGGCGACTACGACTATGTTCTCCTCTTCGGAGTTTGCGAGACTCACTTGGATCTGATGGAGCTGGTTTAGGAAATCGTTGGCGGCGGCAACGGGGTCCAGGGGAGAATAATCAAACCCGATCTTGTTCGAAAGTCGCGTATCTCTAAAGAAAACACCAAGCTCTTCCCCGTCTCTTTTGACGAAATATGCTCTGCACTTCTCCGGGTTGGAGAGCCCCGACTTGCCCAGGGACATTCTGAGAATGCCTTCGTCCGTTACCATCCATTGAAATCCTGCCCTCTTCACTATTGGCACGATATCGTTGGAAACTGCTTCCTCGCTGGGCCAGAGCCCCGCGGGATTCTTGCTGAAGGTCTTCGCAGCAAACTCGTAGGCCATGGTGAGTTGTTCCCTCGCATCTTCTGGATAGGAGAAGCGCATCCGCGGAAGCTGGACATCCTTTTCGCGGCTCGCTCCTATGTTTGTGTCAACGATAAGAGGGAGAATGGGGTGAAAGTACGGAGTCGTAATAAGCTCAATCTTTCCGGACTTCTGGAGCTCCCGGTGGATCGGGATCACATTTCTCGCAATCTCCATCTGATCGCGGAGAATCTCCACCTTTTCCGCTTCCGTGAACCCTCTCCCCTTTTCGACAAATCTTCTCAGGGAGATCTTCTTCCCGGATGGGAGCATCACGTCTCCCTTCAGGAAATCCGGATCGAACCATACGAGGTTGAACCAAACTTGAAGGTCACGAAGATCTGAAGCGGTGAATATGGAAATGCTTTTTCTCAGGTCTCCTTCTCCGAGGCCCAGTCTCTTATCCCTCAGTTCCTTGTATCGCGGATACAGGTCAATCATGTTCCGCCAGTTGGCGTCGAAGAATCTCCTGAGGACATAGAACTTCTCGTCATCCGTGAGAGTTGACGCATCCTTGAGAGAAAGCCTCATTGCCTTGTCGCATGGCTTCCCGCTTTCATAGATCGCAATGATGTCCTCGATCTGCCTGACGAGAACCGGCGTGATATTTATATTCAGCTTCAAGTGCGGGAATTCTTCTGCCATGGCCGCCATGTCGAAATAGTCCTTGATGCAATGCAGCCGTACCCATGGCTCGGCATACTCGTTGATGGATTCATCCTTGTAGTATCGCGGCTGATGCTGGTGCCAGAGAATCGCGAGATTGATTGGCTTCCCCTTTGATTTTAGCGAAGAGACTACTGGTGTGACCGAGGCATTGATGCTCTGGATTTGAAATGCGACAAAAAGACATAAGGAGAACGAAAGACGAATTGCGGTCTTCATCGCTTTGCTTGGGCCATCACTCCCAAAGGAATAACCTTCAGATGACCGTTCGGATGCTGATGATTCTCGCTTCTACTCAACGGTCAGAACGGAGTTTGATCCTCCATAAGGATCGCTTACCTTGTCCGGATTGCCCGGATCTTCTTTCCAGTCCCTTCCCTCAACCACGAACTTGTACTCGTACCTCCCCGGCGCGAGCGGCACAATGACCTCCCAGATACCGTCCTTGTCGGGGTCGGCCATCGGAAGAGCTGAAGCCGACCAACTATTGAACTCACCGGCAAGATACACAACGCTCGAGCCAGGCGAATAGAATCTGAAGAGGATCCCGCCCTGGACTTGCTTTGGCGGGCTGAGTGATGGACTTGCTTGCGAAGCAGGAGCGACTTTCTTGGCCGCCGCACCTTTTCCGACGTTGACCACTGAGTTGAAACCGCCATAGCCGTCATCGGTTTTCTCTGGATTGTTCGGGTCCTCTTGCCAGACCCCGCCATCAATCACGAACTTGTAGGCATACTTTCCCGCTTCCAGAGGGATGGTTACCTGCCACACTCCGGTATGGTTAGGATCACTCATCGGGGTCTGACTGTTTGACCACGAATTGAATTCGCCGGCCAAATTGACTGACTTTGCATCGGGTGCCGAGAAGCTGAACAAAACGCCCCCCTCCACCTCAACCGGACCTTTGGCCTTTGCTGTTCCTCCCTTGTCAACACCTATCTTCAGTCCGGCATGACAGCCAACGCAAAACAGCAGAGCCAGGACCGCAAATCTCCTCATCGCGTCTTCCCCCTTTCCAAAATCTTCGCCGGCACTCTCGCGCGGCGCAAATCAGCCCCAGAGGTACCAGCAGCACTTCCCTTTTCGGTCACTTGGACCGTAGCCGGTGAAATTTCGTACCATGCCTGAGTTGAACTCCCCAAATACCCCTTCTCATGAAGAACGAACTTCCAATTGCCTGTGGACGGTATCGCAGCTGTGAGGTGCGTGCCGGTTCCGGAGACAAGACTTGTCGGACCGGTCAACCCTGTCTGGCCGCTGCTAGTCCCATAAGATGGATCCCAAGTGCCATCGCCTCTCGGCACAAATTTGAATTGAATAGTGCTCGCCGAAAGAGATATTGTGACGCTCCAGGTAGAATCGGCAATCAGAGCCATGTAGGGTGACTGGGCAAGGGTCCAATTGCTCTGCGGGAAATCGCCCACAAGCTGAAGCTTCTGCCACCCGCCCACAAATGCCACTCTTTGAAGCGCAACCGTTCCAATGTTAGTCGTTCCGCCGCCAGACACAGTAATGCCGGCAATCGTTGTGTCCCTGTATGCAGCCGCCTGGATTCTCACAAAGTAGCTTCCATCGGAAAGCCCTGAGAGAGCAAAATCGCCCGTAAGAGTATCGGACTCGGAAATGGCCGACGTCGTAGTGTCCTGCGATGTCACCTTGTAAGCCGTAAGAGTTGCCTTCGGGAAAGGCGCGGTACCATCGTGACTGAAGGTAAGCTTGCCGCTAATCGCACCAGTAACGGAGACCGACGGGGTAATCGTGTATCTCAACAGGTCTTCATAGAGCCTGAAAACCCAAACACCCGATGATGGAATTGTCGCCTTGAGGTCGGCTCCGTACACGTCGCCCATTCTTTCCACGGGCCCAGCCAGCGTTTTCTCCGCATTGGTTTTCCCAAACACGTCGGCCCACCCGTTACCGTCTATCAGGAACTTGAATCCGATGTCGCCGGCTGTAAGCGAGACCTTCTCTTCCCAAACATAATCGCCGACAAGGGACATACTCGTGACATCAAGGCTCCAATTCTTGAAACTCCCCGTCAGCTGTATCGTCTGGAACCTTGTGAGGAAGGCTTTTCCGGGCGGATTGAGCACAGGAGAAGGTGGATCCTTTGTGCATGAAAGGAATGCAAGTGCGAAGAGAACACCCGCAACCAGGACTGCCATGCTTGTCAGGGAATACGCTTTCTTCATCTTATTCACCATCCCAATCCGAACGCCTGTCCTACAGGGTCAATGAACCTATCGCCGGCCATCACTTCACGATGAAAAGAGAGTTAAACCCGCCGTAACCGTCGTCTGTCTTCTCGGGATTGTTCGGGTCTTCCTTCCACGTCTGCCCGTCAATAACGAATTTGTACTGGTATCGCCCGGGGGCGAGGTTCACGACTATAGTCCACACCCCGTCCTTCTCGGAGTCCTGCATCTCGCCTATCCTCGTTCCTGCATTCTGAGCATTTCCAGCCAGCCAGTTGTTGTCTTCCCAGTTACCCGCAAGCTGGACAACCGTTGCATACGGCACATAGAACTTGAAGAGATAGCCGCCGTGAACCCTCGCAGGCGGATCAAGGCGCGGCTTTATGAAACCCAGGCCAGTGCACCCGGAGATAAGAAGGCCGAAGATAAGAGAGAAACCAAGTATCGCCCTCATGTCATTCTTCCCGGGAACATGTGTTAGAACCTGAGCTTCGCCTCAACGCTTATCCTTCTCTCCCTGCTCATTGAGTTCTCGGCATCCTCAATTATCTTCCCTATGTTCTTGTAGTTTGTCACCGCAGTCATAGCGTCAGCACTCTTCCCAAAAAGGAACATGTCCCTCCCAATGTATGTGTATTCATTCAGAACCTCATCCAGAACATAAGGATCGACTCCGAATCCGAATTCAAGCCTTACCTGCTTTGACCACTCAAGGCCCAGCTCGACGAAATTCGAAAAGAAGCTTTTCTTAAGAGAAAGTCCCTTGTGGTTGTAGCTGGCGAATCTTGCATCGTTGTAGAGTGAGAGAGTCCTGGAAAACCAGAACTTGGACCTTATCAGTGTCTCAATATAGCTGGGCCTGTAGCTGAAGCCGGCGCCCGAGAACGTCCCTGCATACTCGAGCCAGTTTCTTGACTGTGAATCGAGAAAGAGCCTTGCAGACGGTTTTAGAATCAGAGCATCGGTTCCACCAAGCAGTGTCATCTTGTCGTAGCTCAGGATGTGTTCATCCAGCCAGAAGTTGACATAGTCAAACCACATCTGGCTTCCCCAGTGAGACCTAGAATCATACTTGAAGTGATGCTCCTCGCCGCTCAGCTCAAGGAAAAACGGCCACACCTTGAGCGATGTTCTGACCTTTGCCCCGAGCCTTGAACTTGAGACCGCCGGAATGCTATCGGGATTGGGAGAAAGCGACGGAGTTGCGGTGAAACCATCAAGAGCAAAATCGTTGAAGCTGTGCTTCTCCGACTCGACTGATACCATGAATGACGCATCCGCACTTACGCCCAGCTCACACCCGAAAATCCATCTCGCACTTGAGTCGTAAGTCCAATTCTTCCTGGACGTCTCATAATCGCCAATCTCGACGGTCATGCCGGAGGAATCCGGCTTTGAGACGGCCTTCGAGATCGCGTACTTTCTCTGGGCGTTTATCCTGGAAGTCCCTTCTGCGTACTCGCCGAAGAACCTCATTGCCTTTCCGACCTTCAAATAAGCGTCCCACCCCAGGGCTTCGCTTCCCATAATGACCTCGTAACCTGTGCCCTGGCCGACGAGTTTCTCAGCGTCTGTCGCGGCGGTCGTGTCCGTATGGTAGGTCATTTCAGTGAGGCTCCCAAAGTTGAAGCCTCTGTCGTTTCTGTAGAGGCCGCCAACCACGAACTTGTCTCCGAAGTGTCTCGTCAGTCTCACACCTCCGATGTTCTCAGCAGCACGGTTGGCATAGGCGGACCACAAGAGGACCGTGGAGCCTTCCGAGACCATGCTTCTGATATTTCTCTTGTTTGTTGAAAGGACCGTATATGCAGGTCTCGCCGTTCCTCCTGTCCTTGAGTCATCTGCATAGATGCCGCTAAGCTCCAGGCCGAACGGGAAGTTCCGTTTCACAAAGAGCCCTTGTGTGTTGTAGCCGAAACCGTGGTGATATATCCCGACGTCTCCGAGGACGTGAAGCGAATCACCAAAACCGGGTGTCCCCTCATTGTCGTATGCAAGGAGGTAAATCTCAGGCAGAGCGAGCTCCATGTGTCCCCTGTTGAAATTGAGGTGTGTTTTCCAAGATTCGATATTCTCGGCGTTGTTGTGTATGTTCGTTAGCGCATGTGCGTTCATGTTCTCGTTTATTTCAACGGTGAGGTCCACGTCGATATCGTGATCGGGCTTGATGAGATCGAAATAGCCGCCTTCGCTCAGATTCTTCTGTATGACGTAGGTTCCAAGATACCTCCCGGCCACGTTGAACTTCGAATTGAGATTGCGCCCGGTTCGTGCAAGGGCCTCGAGGATTGAGCCGTCGGCTGCGATCTGAATTCCCGAATTCCCGTAGCCGCCAACTGTAACTGGATTGTCCGGGTCGGCAACCCAGTTTCCATCCACAAAGAACTTGTACTCATGCTGACCTGGAGCAAGCTTCGCAACCACCGACCATGTATCTCCGGACTTCGTCATCGGCAGCGACGAAGTATTCCACCCGTTGAAGTCTCCTGCCAGAAAGACCTGTTTGGCATTGGCATCCGTGTAAGTGAACTTTATGCCTCCGGGTGTTACGGAAAGAGAGGCAGACGATGGCCCTGTCCACAAGGCAGCCAAAATGAGAACGGTAGCGATCGCGATTAAGAACCTGAGAGACCTTGAATGAGTCACGTCACCTCTCATCGATACTAGAACCAGCTCCTTGTCACTACCTTTATTATGTCCTTGTTCTCACTGCTTCCTGCAAGGTCACCGTCGTCAACGGGGTTTGGCGAATCGCCAATCCACCACGGCCCGTACTGAATGAAAATCTCCATGTTGGGCTTTGGCCTGTACTGAATCTGAGAGAAATAGGCCGTTCTTGTTCTGGTCGGATCATTTCCAAAGACAAATCTGTTATAGACTTTCGTATTCTTTGTAATGTTCACGCTTGTCTCTGTTGAAAAAAGTTCTTTTCTGAAAACTGTTCCCATGTCCTTGATCTTGAATTGCACTCTGAGCCATGCGAGATTGCTCTGCACCGACATTTCTCCAAGGACGTCCCGGTTCCTTATTATCTCGGGTATTGTGGAGACGGTCCTGTTCGATTCTTTTCTGTCCCTGTAGTAGAATTTGCTCGTAAAACCGTTGACGTATTCCGTGTATGCCTCTCCGTACCATTCCGTGACGAACTTTTTCTCGTCGTAGGACTTCCTGTACTCTCCATGGTTGAGAGTGAGCGTGACCGCTCTTTTGGGAAGAAGATACCACGAGTTTATGTAATAACCAACTTCATCTCTCGTCCCGTCTCCGATGTCATTCTTATAGTGCCTTCCGAGTGCCCTGTAGCTCGGGGCAATCTGGTAATAGCCCGTGACAGGAGTCCCTATCTTTATGCTTCTTATCTCAAGCTTGAGAGCGCCGTCGGTCGGAAGCGCGTCTGAGAGCTTCTTCTTGGTGAGCTCTTTTGGTCTTAGGCCCTGCCTCTCGACAACAATGTCCTCGCTCTGTCTGCTCTGGGCATATTCTATTCCAATGTCTGTGAGGCCGAGCATGATCCTTACATCACTTGAATAGACTTCAAAGAAACCCCGCGATCCCGCAAATCTGTTCTCCTTTCTGATGAATGTCAAACCTGTTCTCACATCATCACGCATGAAAGGTTTTCTCACCCTTACGATGTGCGCATTATCGGTATTTACCGGCTCGTTTGGCAGGCTTCCCGTGCCCGGTGTGCTCTGTCCGCTGAAGTCGGACAGGATATAGGACATACTCGCTCCACCAAAGCCCCAGATGTCTGTCCTCATCCCCTGTGCGTTCCCGTTGTCCGAAGCCCTGTCTTCATAGACCAGCCCTATCAGATGGTTGTCAATCCAATAGCGCCGTTCTCTCGAAAACGCAATGGTTTCAAACCCCCTCTTTCCTCTCTCAAACCTGTACTTCGCGTGCCCCTCCGTGAATTGGAATCCTGGTCTTGGGTCGCTGTTGTTACCTGGGTCCCACTCGGCATGCGTCTTGATGAATGCCTCAGTATTCGGCCTCGGAGTCGAGAGGAACCGGAGCTCGAAATTGGACTGTGTGTCCCAATGGTTCGAGTCGAAGTCCCACCTGAACGACCTGTCCTGTTTTCTCACGTCGAGATTGAGCTCATAGTAACCCTCGGCCTTCGTGGCACCCTCTACGGCCAGTGGACAGATCATTATCAACAGCCAGACCGGAAGCAGGACCACGGCATTCCTCATGACGGCCTGTCCGAAAGACGGCGACGTGAGGACCATATGCGCACAGGAAAACGCTCTTTTCCATCCCATGAGCTTCTTCACTTGAATACCCGAAATGAGAAGATGTATGAGTTTCCGAGAAGCCTGTGCGTAAGAAATGAAGTCGATGCCTCCCAACCCTGTCCTTTAATGCCGATTCCGCCTGCCAGCTCACCACGCGAAATCCCGGTTCGCACCGCAAAGACATCGTAGAACCAGAGTTCGCCGCCCAGGTTGAGCGTCCACGTTCCACGTGTGTGCTCGCCGTCGGCAGAGACCGTCGAACTTGGATGCCACATGCATGACACTCCGTATCGCTCGCTTCTTTCTACTTTTGTCGCGGCGCCGAGCGGGTCGCTGACGAAATCAAATGAAGGCTCAAGAATGTCATGGAAAGAAGCGCCAAACAGAAGCTTCCTGTTGTATCTGCAGAGTACCCCAACGTCCGCAGACGGTCTTGTTTCACTTGAAGCAGTTACCATGGGCGAATTGGCGACTGAGGGATTGAGACCTACTCTCATTAGCTTCACATTCCCGCCCACTGTCACCTTGTCACCCAATGGAGCCGTCGAAAGGGACAAGATGAATTCGTCCTCGCCCACGAGCCCGGTTACTCCTGTGTGACTCCATCCGAGCCCGCATGACAGAGTACCCAACGGCATGCCGAATCCGGCGAACCCCGATGACAAATTTTCTACCATGTAAGGTCTCGATCCCGAAAGATAAATCTCCTTTGTGTCAAGGAACCCTAGCCCGGCCGGATTCCACAGAATCGAGAGAACATCACCCGGAACTGCAGTGTATGCCTTGCCCATGCCGACGGGTCTTGCACCGTACTCAGCATGCTCGAAAAAACCGTAGGCGTTCCCGGCACTAACAAGAAGCATGAGGACGAATAGACCGCTAACTCTCGCCTTGACGTCAATTCGGGGACACATGACCTAATTCCTTGCCTGAGAAAATGATGATATCGGTACGTAGATGTTCGTTCAAGGCAATGACCCGTGAGCTGGCTTTCGCGGGAGGGATGGGGAACCCATCTTGGCGAGCGAGGAAGGGGAAAACCAGCCCTCTAGAGGCTGGAAGGGGCAGGGATTCCCCGCCTGGCGAGCCTATAGATGGGTCATCCCGGAGCGGAGCCAGCGATGAGGCATTGCCTTGAGTGACCATCATCATAGAAATAGACCTGTTCTCCATTGTGTCAGTTCAGCACCAGAAACGCTTTCTTTAACCTGTTGTTCCCGGGGGTGTTTGGCGCACCTGCAGTGATCCTCAATATATATATACCGGAAGGGACGAAGTGTCCATCTTCTCCCCTTCCGTCCCACACGTCGGTGGTTACCGGGATTCCGTCGGCGTCGTTTCTTGGATTTGCGGCATCCCTCAAAGAATTCTCGCAGAGCTGCCTCACTCTTTTTCCGCTCATGTCATAGACTTCCGCAGTCACTGCCGTTGTCCTGCCTGAAGACCCTCTGGGAAGAATGTCAAAAGAGAATGTGAGCATCTCTCCTGCCGCCGGAGAGAATGCATTCCTGTTCAGAGAAATGCCTCCAGCCTTAAGCCTTATGCCCACGACGGGCGGCTGGACCTTGAAATTGATGGAATCCCTTATGGAGACCCCGAAGTCCACAAACCCATCTTTGTTCCAGTCGAGGGAAATAAAAGCGAAATTGTCGAGGGTAACCGGCTGCGACGAATCGACTGTCATCCCGTCCAGGTTGTCGGGTGCTGCATCCGGTCCGCTCGTGCCGTCAGCTCCTCCGGTCAAGACGGCCAGAAACTTGAACGTGGAATCAAAGTAGGAAGGAACCGTGTACATGGTGTCGCCGGTCGCAGGGTTAAGCTTCCTCGTACTGCCATCAAATAGAAGAGACCAGGGAATCGCGGCCTCCATCGATCTCCCTGTTTCTCCGGAAAAAAATGTGGCGACTGAACGAAACGAGGTTGAAGCAATCTGAGTCACGCTGGATGGGCCGGTGGCTTCCCAAATCTGTGGCGTCGAGTTCTTGTCCCATGTTGCAAGAAACAGATCCGGCTTGAACCCGCCTGAGAAGAAGAAATTTCTTCTCCACGCATTGACACTTGTCATGTCCGTCAGGCCCCCGGGCATATAGTCCATGAGAAGAATGATGTTGTTGTCCCAGCAGATCCCGTCCACCGCGACAAAAAGGCTATCCTTGTCCCATGTAAGTTTTATCTGATTGATGTCATTGTTCACTCCCCACTTCGAGTCACCGGACGATTCCTGCTGCTGGCCGCCCGGACTCAACCCAAAGACGTCCTCTTCGGGAAGAAAATCACTGGAGTAACCGTCAATCACTATGGTCTTACCCCTGTCTTTTCCGGTAGCCGCATGAAGCGATGGTGTCATGAGAAGCGCCGAGAGGACAAAGATGAATGGGGGAAACAGGATCCCAGGGGAGATGTATCTGGCTGTGTCGTGATGGTGTGACGATAGTGACCTGGCAGCGAGAAGAGACAGACAAATCCCCTTTCCCAGCCGTCTCGAAGGAGAACCCTTTTCGCGAGGAGTCTTTCGGCCTAGCGTACTACAACGAGTCTTTTTGTCTGAACAAAGTTACCCAGTTTGAGCGTGTAAATATATAAACCAGACGGACACAATTTTCCACTACTATCTCTGCCGTCCCAGGAAACAGAGCAGATGCCGGATCCCGATACGTTGCTTTCCAGCTCCCTGATCAGCCTTCCGGTCGGAGAGACTATTCTCACAATGGCCTTCTCGACCCTTAGATCCAGTGGAGAGTGAAAGACGATAAGCGTCCCGTTCTGCACAGGATTCGGGAAGTTCTGGAACAGCACCGGAACTCTGGAATCAACAAGGTTGCCCGGCAGGGAAACCGATGTGTATCCGCTAAACTGGAATGTACTGTTCGGTATTATCTGATTCGCGTTACAGGTAGCGTCCTTGACACCGGATACTGAGACAGTGTAGTTCACCGCGCTCTGTCTTCCCGTTCTGAGAGAGACTGTCTTCTTGTCGCCGAGCAAAGTCGCAAGTTTGACCTGAATAGTATTTGATGGAATCACGGTTTCATATATCGTGTAGTTGGAGGTAGTCTCAGCCGACGTCTCATCAAGCGGCTCGTTGAAAGTCACTGTGACAGTCGTATCGTTTGTCCCGGCTGCATTCGTGATCTGAGGTCCAGTCCTGTCTATCGGGTCAGGGTACCCATCGCCGTTTGAGTCTACAGTGAACGTAAAGACATGGTCGACGGTCGGAAGAGTCGCGCTTACGTTACTGGGAGCGGAGTCTCCGCCTAAGTCTCCTTCATCCCAGGCAAGTGACGCGACAATTGAGACCCCGCAGTTCGCAGGCACCCTGCCGGCTCCCAATCCATAAAGCACGTTCCAGGGTATGGCAAGCTCTGATCCGCCTGCTTGCCCGAAGTTATGTTTCGGGTCGAACGCGCAGATTATCGCCCTGGTCGAATCTACTGCCACTGTCGGGGATTCGATGCTGTAGAAGCTGTTGGAATCCCACTGCCCCTGGTGCTGGTAAGCTCCATACTGAAAGTCGGCCCTGAATCCCGGGGCCGTGAAGAGCGCATTTCTATCCCAGTAGTTTATGTTCCTAAGGTCGGTCTCCCCCAGAGGGCCGCCCGGATCAGTGTCGAGATATATGAGCCAGCTGTTCGCGTAAACAATCCCGTCGAGCGCGAGGTAAAGATAGGTCGAATCCCAGGTCGCGTACAGGGCGTCGATTTCATTCGACGACGTCCACTGCGAATCAAGCGAATCAGGGACGATCATCTTGCACTTGTCCCACTCGGCGAAGTCGATTCTCCCGTCAATGGTGATCGAAGTCTGTGCTCCGAAATAGATCCTCTTCATGTCGAGATTCGTGACCTGAGCATTTCCATTCCCTCTCATGTCAACGACTGTGTTCTGATCCATGAGAAGCAGGAGTGAATCTCTGGTGAGCGCTTCAAATGCCGCTGCATCGGAAGATGACAGTTGTATCGTCAGAACTCTGGCGTTAGCCGGATTCGTGACGGTTGAGCCTGATGTAAGCCTTGCCTCGGCAACTCCGTCATGGTCGTCGTCAAAAGCGAATCCCGTGATGTTCACAATCGACTTTGAGACGGTTTCAGTGAACCCAACAGTCAGAACGTCAGTCCCGGGGAAATAATTCGACGTGACGACCTGTGGCGGCACCCTGTCGGTGAGAATGAGCGCAAGGGAATCGAGCATTGCAATGTTGCCCTGAGGGTCCGGCGTCGGCGTGTAGCCTCCGAACACGAAGAACTCGAATGCTTCCGTCCCCCGTATTTCGTCGCCGTTCATTATTCTCCCGCTTATCTCCTTGTTGTGCGAGGCACCGCCCGTCCCGGTGACATATGTGCAAGTCGCACCGGTGTTGGGGTTTCTTTGCCCCATGTAGGCGACGCCCGGGTCCCAAATCCTGTCCAGGCGGGCGTTCCAGATCAAGTCAACCAGATCAGGTGAGAAACCTGTCTGGATGTACTGCGTATTTCCGCCGACCTGGTAGATAACATCAAGATAAGGATCGCCCAGTGTAAGGCTCACTTTCTTGGTGACACCTGAGTGTGAAAACGTTGCAGAGACCGTGTTTCCGCTCCCCGAGGAGACAGCCATCGTGTAGTCGTCGTTTTGGTAATTAGGACCAACGTCGCTCAATGCGCCGACGTGGTTCCCGTCGTTGTAGTCTGCCTCAGTCCCATACCAGTAAACGTTGTCGACTCCAATCACCGGATAACAGTACCCGGAGCCCTTGGCAAAGACGTTTACGGCCCTTCCACCGACCGATTCAAACACGGCAAGAATCCGGTTGTTGTACATGATGAGTTCCTGATAACCGTCATTGTCTATGTCAGAGAGGTAAGCACCTGTCGGGTTTGCATAGAGTCCTCCCGCCCACCTCGACGCCTCTGCATAGGTCGATGCGTTCTTAATGTGTGTTGAATGTTTCATTTCCCAACCGCTTATCGGGCCGCCCATGTAATCGTGCCACGCGGTTTCAAAGAGGTTTGTCATCAGCACGTACCATCCCGCCTGAGAGATGCTGTTGTTGGGCGCAGCCATGAGAGCGTTGTATGCATCATTCCAGATTGTTCCGAAATTCTTGCAGTTTCCGCCCCTTGCATCGCAATTCCCGTATCCGTCCCCGCCGTTCACCCAGGGGATGTATGCCGCCCAATCGGTGTACCAGCCGTTGTTCCCTCCGCCATAGCCGTCAGTCCCGCCAATGGAGGGATGGGAACCATTTGTTACGGACATCGAAGGCGAGCCGTTGAAATTGCCGTTCGAGATTGCATCGGCAAGCTTCCAGACGTGTACCCATGAGCTCTCGGTCTGGCACTTGTTTATCATCCAGTCATAAGTCTCTTTGGCATTCGGCATTGACGTTGCCCACTCGCCTATCTCAGCAGCCATTTCCCAATCGTCGGCGTAGGTCACGATCCGATATGGCCCGAGTCCCGAATTCGCGAGATTGGTAAGAATTGCAAAGGCGCCAGCGCCGTCGCCGGCGTGCATCTTTCCGGTGAAATCGTTGTCCCTCAGGATGACCTTCAGGGAGGAGCCTGACATTGTGTGGATCTGATGATTGTCATATCCCTGACCGTGAACATTATCGTCAAGAATCACTGCATATACTCCGTGATTCGTCCAGTTGTCCCCAATCCAGTCGCTGACGCCTGCGTTCGGATAGGTCGAAGGCGAGAGCCATGTCCTCTCAGGAACCCAAGCGACTCTCGGATAGTATCCATAACGCCAGTTCGTCATCTGCGTCATGGTTTCGACAGCCCAGTCATTCATTTCGTTCCGCGAGAAAGGCATGATGTTCTGGGCATATGCAGATGTCCCCATGCCGGCCCACCCTGCCGTCACACCAGCCCTGAGCCATGCATTGAAATCCTGCGGGTCGCCTGTTCTTGCGTCCCACTCTGCGCTTGTCTGAAGAAGACCGGACAGATGGAAATTTCCGGGGATGCCGGTGGACTGGTGAACCTCAAGTGTCTCATCGAATCCGCTGTCTGCTTCCCTTCCGGATTCGCCGTGAAAAACGTTTGTGTACGCTAAGGCCTGGTTCCCGTGATGGAAAAATGCGCAGTTCGCTTCGTAGGTCAGAATCGAATTCGGCTCAACAAGCAGATAGTCCGAAATCCTTCCATCCACTGTGGTGTACACGAAAATCCTGGCTGACTTCGAAACGCCGTCATCAGGGAAAGATGCGACAGCCATGTCTTTCTCTGGGAATATTCCGGAAGCCCCAGGCGTCAAACCCTGCTCTTTCGGAGCTCGCTGCGATTCAGAAGGGCTGTACTCATTCAGATAGCATGCCTTGCCGCCGCTTGCAAGGAGCACTGATCTTTCCCAGAGGACCGGGGAGGCGCTTCCCGCGACGAGAGGAATTCTGTCTGAACCGCCATCTGCATAGTCAAAAAGCAGTCCTACTCCGGCTCGTTCCTTCTCAAATGAATTCTCAGTTGAGGCGATGCTTGTCATCGAGAGCAGACTGACCCGGATCCTGAGTTTCCCGCCTTCAGGCGACATGTAAACGGCAATTATGTCCGACGATGCACCTGATCGCGAGTCGAGAGCCTTGTCAATGCCAGCGAGAGTCTCCCTCTGCCACATTCCGGGAGAGCTCAAGGCAAGAAGGTCTTCAGAGACAGGAGCGGTTGTCCCGGAGAAACACTGTCTCTCAAATGTCATTAGCGCGAGCGGCACAAGAAGGCAGACCGAAAGCAGCGCTTTCAGGGAGAACAATGACTTCTTGCTCGCAGACCTAGTCCCCGGAATGCGGGGGGTCGAGCCCGTCCCGAGTTCATTTTCCCGTAGCACAACATTAGCCGCAGTTTTCATCAGATGCACCCCCCAGTCTGTCCTAGGCTCCGCCGTCTGATGACGGAGGAGCTGACGATAACCTTACTACCAGCTCTGTCCTTACAGTCTCTCTATTTCGGCCGCGCTTGCCGGATAACCCTTCGAGCAGCATGCCGGTGGCAAGTCTTCCTATTTCGTACATCGGCTGTCTGATGGTCGTTAGGGGCGGCTCGACATAGGAAGCGAGCTTTATGTCGTCTGCCCCAACTACCGTCATCTCATGCGGGACCTTAATCCCTCTTTCCCTCAGAAACTTAAGCGCTCCAATTGCCATCATGTCGTTTGCAGCAAAGACTGCGGTAGGTTTGCTGCCTGCGCTCCAGAGCTTTCTCATGCAATCGTAGCCGCTCTCTTCGGAGTAATTGCCATAAGTGATGAGCCTGCTATCTATCCTGATTCCGGATTCCTTCAAACCTGCCTTGTAGCCAAGTGTTCTATCCATGCCGACAGTCGTGCTTTCAAGACCTCCGATAAAAGCTATTCGCCTGTGACCCAGCGAAGCAAGGTAATTCACCATCACCCTTGACCCGGAGAGATTGTCTGCAAGAACACAGGGAATTCCGTCGAGTGAACTGTTTACAAGGACGAGCGGGTGGCCTTTTTCTGAAAGCTCAACGATGTACCTGTCCGTGTCCAGAGTGCCAAGAAGGAGCATTCCGTCAATCTGCCTCTCCCTGAAGAGTTTGAGATGCTCGCCCTCCTTAAGAAAATCCTCGGTCGCTATCTCAATGAGCATTCTGTATCCCCTGCGGCTGAGTGCATCGCTGATGCCGCTGATTGCTTCGGAGAAATAGAAGTCGGAAAAAACGTGTGAGGAGATTTGTGGGACCAGAATGGCGATCATCTTTGCCCTTCTTCTGGCAAGTCCTCTCGCCATGACGTTCGGTTCGTAACCGAGCTCCCTGATCGCGGCGAGAACTTTCCCTGCGGTTGGGGCGCTTATCCTTCGTGAGTCGTTGATCACGAGTGAGACAGTTGAACGCGAAACACCCGTTATCCGCGCGACGTCTCTGATTGTAGGGCTTCTCTTCGGTCCCAAACTAAGCTCTTGGAAGTGGTGGAGCGGTCTAACAACCAACAAAAAAAGAACAAAATCAGTGATATATTACCAGAATTTCCCCTCTCTGACAAGCGTTTCGTGCATCCTGCCCCCTCACTAACCTCTCCCCGTTGGGGAGAGGGTAGGGTGAGGGGCCTATCCCTTCTTCACGGCCTCTTTCACCCTGGCCGGAGTCATCGGGAGCTGGAAAAGTCTCACACCGACAGCATCATAGATGGCATTGGCAAGAACGCCCCCCATTGTGATTATCGCCGGCTCGCCGCCGCCTTGCGAATCAAAATCCTTGTTATCGATGATGACCGTCTCTATCTTGGGCAACCACGAAAACCGCGGAATCTCGTAAGAGTCAAAATTGAGATCGAGGACCTCTCCATTCTTGAAATGGATCTGCTCGGTCAGAGCATACCCAAGTCCCATCATTATGCAGCCCTCCATTTGAAGGGCAGCACCTTCCGGGTTAATGGCTAATCCCATATCCTGGGCGCAGACGACGCGTTTCACCCGAACGCCGCCAGTCGTCCTGTCAACCCCCACCTCAGCAATCGTGGCAACATATGTTCCGGCGTCTATTCCACACGCGATACCGCAGCCCCTGCCGCTCGGTGCCCTGCCCGGCATCCATCCAAACTTTTCCGCTGCAGTCTGCAGGACGCGCTGCATCTTCTTGTCAGTCAAGTTCTGCAACCGGAATTCCAGAGGATCCACCCCTGCCTTCGCGGCCATGATGTCTATCTGGGATTCTCTTGCAAACGTATTCGTATTGTTTGCGGGCGCTCGCCACGGTCCGGTGGCAAAAGGATGAGAGCCGGGAGCATCTGTCCAGCTTGGATTGTGGGCGACGGTGCTGTGGTTCGGGATGGCATAGAACTGCTTTGACCCCCTCTCGCCCGCGAAATAGACATAGTAGTCCCAGAAACTAATACTCCCTCCGCCTGCAATGCCGGACCTTATCTTGACGATAGCAGCAGGCCGGAAGGAATCGTAGAAGAACTCCTCTTTCCTGCTCCAGGCAACTTGGACCGGTTTCCCGCTCAGTCTTGCCAGCCGGGCGGCCTCTACGGCCTGAAGATTTCTCGTCTTTCCGCCGAAGGCGCCGCCGACGAAGGGTGATATGACTCGCACATTTGCGGAAGGAAAGCCAAGCTCTTTCGCAACTTCCTCCTTGACCGAGAATGGCGTTTGAGATGAAGGCCAAACGGTTGCTTTGTTCCCTTCGATGCTAACAACGGCCGTATGTGGTTCTATTGGCGCGTGCGCGATGTAGTCGTTCAGATAGGTTTCCTCAATGACTGCTCTTGACCCGCTCTCCCCCGCCTGAAGATTGCCATCCTTTGCCACGACCGTGCCTTCAGGAGCAACTTTAAGTAAATGTTCGAAGATGTTCCTTTCATCGAGGTTAGACTGAGGAACGTCAAACTTTGCCCTCATTTTCGATAAGGCAATCTCTGCCGAATCCGGATGCTTGTGCAAGACAGCAATGAAATCGCCTTCCCTGACAATCTGGACGTCCTTCACCTGGTTAACCTCAGAAAGGTCGACATCCACGAGCTTGGCACCGTGCGCCGGAGGCCGGAGTATTCTTGCGTACAGCATTCCGGGAAGCTGAATGTCTCCGGCATACTTTGCCTCACCTGTGACTTTTTCCCGGGCATCTCTACGCAATGCCGGCTTGCTCATGATCCTGAACTCTGACGGCTTTTTCTTGGGCACACCCGGAAGGTGACGCTCAATCTTCTTGCCCTTGGCCAGCTCAGCGTAGGAAATCTGATTTTGTCTATTCGTCTTGTCAAAAATGACGCCATTTTGAGTCGTCAGATTGTCCGCTGATACCTTGAGCTGCTCCGAAGCGATCTCCACCAAGACCTGCCTCGCTTCTGCGCCGGCAGCCCGGAGTGCCGGTCCAAAGTAGGGCGTTGTCATAGAGCCGAAGGTTCCCATGTCCCAGGGACAGAGGTCGGTATCCCCCATGACCATGTCCACGACGTCGAGAGAGACATCCAGCTCATCAGCCAGCTCCTGCGCCAGAGAAGTGAACACGCCCTGCCCCATCTCAATCTTGCCCGTGTAGCATGACACGCGACCGTCTTCTCCGATTTTCAGGAAAGCGTTGAAATCGGTAGGAAGACGAAACCCCTGTCTCTGTTGCGCGAGAGCCGTCAGGTCACCGATTGTGAAGAAAAGAAAAATCCCTCCGCCTGTTATCTTGAGAAATTGCCGGCGGCTCATCTGAGAAACTGA
Organism: Candidatus Eisenbacteria bacterium; assembly: GCA_030017955.1. Lineage (NCBI taxonomy): Bacteria > Candidatus Eiseniibacteriota > Candidatus Eiseniibacteriota bacterium. The sequence continues at coordinate 8,165 of JASEGR010000004.1, read as the reverse complement.
CGTTTCCTCAGTGAGGTCGAGTTCGAATTCCTGTTCGTCTTTCATGTCAGAACCCTCCCCCGGCTTCCTTAGATGCCGCCTGGATGGCACGAATAACCCGATTGTGGGACCCGCAGCGGCACAAGTTTTCGTCCATGCCTTCGGCTATCTGTGAGACCGAAGGTCGGAGGTTCTTCCGCAGCAATGCGCAGGCATTCATGATCATGCCGGGCGTGCAATACCCGCATTGCATGGCGTCGTTCTCCATGAACGCTTTCTGCAAGGGATGCAGTTGGCCGTCCTTGGCTAATCCCTCGATGGTAACAACCTCCTTGCCTCGAACATCTTTGACGGCTGTTTGACAAGAGCGGACTGCTTCATTGTTGACAATGACCGTGCAGGCGCCGCAATAGCCTTCGCCACACCCATACTTTGTTCCTGTCAACCCCAGGTCGGTCCGCAAGACCCACAGAAGCATCCGGTCACTGTCCACTGTAAGTCTTACCGGCTTTCCATTCAGTTTGAACTGAACATTTTCTTCCATGATCGTCTCCTTGTAGTCAAGAAAGACACAGTGCGATTAATGACCACTACCCTTCGTCTTTCGCCCTATATCTATCTTCTTGATTGAATAACGTCAACTCCAGTTCTGCAGCTCGATAATATTCCCTTCCGGATCCCGCGCATAGACGACGTGAAGCACCCCGACTCCCGGGACTCGCGTCGTGGTTACCTCTCCCACGGCACTCCCACCGTGCGCCAGAACTGCACGAAGCGCTTCATCGACGTCGCAGACTGAAAATGCCAGATGTCCGAACCCCGGTTCATTCGTGGCCGGAATTCTTCCCTCGAGCATCTGATCGTAACTAAAAATCTCCAGCGTCGGTCCATCGTCCCCGAATCCGGGCAAGCGAAGATGCACTCCGGTCACGCGCGCACCTTCGAGTGATGTAAGCAGGTCCAGCCAGTCGCCGGAGAGGTCACGCTCCGGCGGTTTGGAAACGCAGCCAAACACGTCGCAGTAGAAGCTGACCAGCCGTCGCCAGTCGCAACCCGTCAGATTAGTGTGGACATACTTTACTTTAGAAGGAGCCATGTTGGGCCTCCTTCTTGACATCAATCCAACTCATCTCGACCATTGTCTCGGTGAATATTGACTTGTCAGCGAGCCTATCCGGTCGTTCCGGGCTGAACTTCTGCTTCTTCATGTTCATTCTCCTGTCTAACGGCGCGGCCTACCTGGCGCGCCAATGACCTTTCCGCGTAGCAACGCCGAGCTCCTCGCGCTCAGGTTGACCCGGTTGCTAGCGAATCCTCTTGGTTCCTGGTTTTCACCGCAATGCCTCTAAGGCTGTACCTATTTGAGGGGCTAACTGAATGAATCTTACCAATTTCTCACATTTATACATACTGCAAGCGGCACAATGCGGGGTCTTCTTTTCAATATTGCATTTTCTGATTTCGCACACATGCTCTGTGAAGCCGAATTTAACTCCATCAGACTTACAACCTGTACAATTGATCTGTTCCGGTTTAATATCGGAGTGATATTGAGCTGACCATTTTGATGCTACCTCAGCACGTTTAGCATTGTCATTCTCTTTTATCCTCGTTTTAACGATCTTCTTGACGAGTGAGGCAGAAAGCGGCTTTCTAACCGAGAAATGAATGGTTGTCCCGGAAGTATCATAGGCTTTAAGGTCGATTTCAAATGTTGTCAAGGTTGTTTTGCTTGCCACAATGAAACTGCAATAGTTCTTGCGCGCGACAAAGTGGACCAATGGCCCGTGATATTTGTAAGTCGGTACCTGATAGCTGATGACCTCTTCGGCCTTCGGTGCTGCGGCTTTGATTGCCTGGCGTAGATTTTCAAGAGTGGCCTTTACCTCCTGAGGAAGCGTCGCGAGGTAGTTACCCACGTTTGTTGCTGGTTCATTATTCTGATCATGCTTCATATCAATCTCCTTTTTGAGCGCTATCGTCAAGGATCAGGCACAGGGCGAAACCCGGTTGCCTGGATCCGCCTGTTCGGCTTTCTTGCTTTTGCAGTCTAGGTGATCGAGGAAGCTCATGGCGCGATAGCCTTGGGATCGTGGCGCATAATCGGGCGAGCGGCGTGCGGTAAGCAACGGTCTTGAATCCGGCGCGTGCGAAGGTTGAGACATAGCCACTGCCCGAAGCGCGAGTTTCACGTTCTTCGTCACTTCAGACCCCGTAGAAGCGCGATATCCCCATCTCTTCAAGGCACGCCCGAATCCAAAGCCAAGGCCCAGGAAGCCCCCAAGCGTATAGAGCAGCCAGAAGATCTGATTTTGCGTTTCAAGAGTCTCGTAGGCAACGCGATGGCTAAGACTCCAGACGGAGACAATCACCCAAAGTCCAAACGCGTACTTCGCTCCAGACAATCCACCTTGGATGCGTGTTGACAGGGGAAGCTTCCCATAGAACACGGCGACCAGCATTCCAAAGACCGCGCCAATAACGAGCTTGGTCCACAGAAAGTACCACGCGTTGAGCTTCTCCGGCTCGAACTTGCCCTCTGGCGCCAACTGGGGCCCATAGACCACTCGGGAAGCCATGGCGCCTGTCAAGAACAAAGCGAATCCCATTACAAGTCCCGCAACCAGCCCAATCAAAAGCGCCCTTCTCAAATTCATCGCACCCTCCATAGCTCAGCAGGCAGCCGCAGCTGCCTGCGTCTCTCCCAACGTGTGACAAAATGTATACTGCAAGAATAACATGATAAACACTGCGACGGCGCAGCATAACCTAAACTCACGCTGGCCGCAAGAAAGCCGTAATCTCGCTTCTCAAATCTAGTTGGAGTGACGGGTCGTTTTGTCTTTTCCCGGGTTGTACTGCGTGCGGTCACTAGGTGACTGGATAAGCACTGTGAGGGTCAGAGGAATGCTCAAACGGGCAATGGATTTCTTGCTGGTGCACTGCATTCTGTGAGCCGGGGAGTTTGCCAACCTTGGCCAGGCTTTCAACTCCCCCCATCCAGTCATCCCCGGAGCAGAATCTCGAGTTCAATCTCGTCCCTCAAAGGAATGCCATCCAATCCGACCATGGGAATTGTGGGCTTGAGCTTGCGCGATTCCTGAAGGGCATTTCTGTGGACAGCGGCAAGTACGAAACCTCGTTTCTGGTAGAAACGCAGCGCAGCAAGATTGTCGTTTGTTGTGATAAGCCAGAGCCGACTGCATTGTGCCCTGGTGGCGACATCTCTCACATTGGCAATCAGTGCTGAACCAACTCCCTTCCCTCCGACCAAGCTGTTCATCGAGACGATCTCGCACTCTTTGTTCTCGATTCGGTATGTGACAAGACCGACCGGCCTGCTTTCTTCGACAGCAACGAACCCAGGGAGAGCGTCGGCGTCATGGATTCTCCCGCGGGTTACAATCTTGCTTGACCCCCACCACTCTTCGAGCAGGTGCCTTGCCCAGTCCTTATGGCTTTCGTTCAGTTCTCGGATTTCGAATGTCATCGTGAATTCTCGAGGCCAGGTAAGTGACCGTTCACTCGCGGGTCATGCACCGATTCCATTTCTCAGAACATCGGGGCCAAAAAATAGGTGCCTGTCACTATTTTAGGTGCCAAAACTGACGCCAAGGGAGCGCCCGAGTTTTACGAGATCACCGTTTGGGTCTACCTTCTTCATCTTTCCGATTGCATCGCAGATAGGGACTTCCTTGATCCGCTCACCTTTCAATGCCGACATCGTCCCATATCTTTCACTAATCGCTAGAGAAGCGGCATGAGCGCCAAACCTGGTGGCCAGAATTCTGTCAAAAGGTGTTGGTGAACCACCCCTCTGGAGATGTCCCAGAACTGTGGCTCTCGTCTCATAGCCGGTTGCTTCTTCGAGTTTCTGGGCAAGTCCGATGCTGACTCCGCCGAGCCTCTTCGGCTCAGGGCTTCCTTTCACTGTGCGCCCGAAAGTCATCTCTTCACCCTCGGCATGGGCACCCTCCGCAACCACAACTATGCTGAATCCTCTTCCCCTTTTTATCCTACCTTCAATTGTCTCCACGATCTTCCCGATCTTGAAAGGTATTTCCGGGATGAGGATTACATCGCCTCCGCCGGCAAGTCCGGACTCGATTGCAATCCAGCCTGCGTACCTTCCCATAACTTCAAGAAGCATTATCCTGTGGTGAGATTCCGCAGTCGTGTGAAGCTTATCAATCGCCTCAGTCGCAGTCGCCACGGCAGTGTGAAAACCGAATGTGATGTCGGTTGCCTCAAGGTCGTTGTCAATTGTCTTCGGAACGCCGACCACCGGAACACCCTTTGCGCATAGCTCGCTCGCAATCTTGAGGGAACCGTCTCCGCCGACCACAATGAGGCACGTCGCACCGATTTCCTTAAGATTCGATACCACTCGGTCCGACTCGTCCACACTGACTTCTTTCCCGTTCACAATCCTGTTTATGTGAAACGGGTCGTCCCTGTTCGTAGTTCCCAGGATGGTGCCGCCCTTATCGAGAATTCCGGAAACATCGCTCTCTTTGAGGTCTTTCCATCTGCCCTCCACCAGACCTTTGAATCCATCCTTGATCCCGACGGTGGGCACTCCATAGTCATGGTAGGCGGTTTTCACGACCGCCCTTATCACCGCATTAAGCCCAGGACAATCTCCACCCCCGGTCAGTATCGCTATCTTTTTCATCGGCCCAGCCTTTCTCGAAAATCCCGACAGCTTAGTTCTGCTGCCCGGCGCCAACTACCTGTGTCGCACAACGGACGTCTGCAAGGCATGAAGAATGCTCGTCGCTTTCACGGCGCGCTCTATCCTTCTACGCCCCCACACTTCCGTCTGTCAAGCCGCAAGAAATTGGAGGATCGTTGTTCGGTGGCGTCGGTCGCGAGATGTCCTTGAACCGACTTTCTGAAAATCTCTGGACTTCCTTCTTGGACGAGGGAGCGACCCCGAAGGGGCGAATTTGCGCTGTCTGAGACCGAAGGTCGAGTTCGCAAATTCGAGTGAGCGAGTCGAGGAAGGATCGACATTTTCGGCAGGAGGGAACGGACATCTCGAAGAGCGAGTGGCTGACGAGCACCGGAAGCGCAGTCGAGTTCGTGCCGGGGAACCGATGCCGACGCGAGTCATAGATCGTGACCGGATGAGTTATGTGGCCTGAGAAATGAAAAAGGGGCAATTGCTTGCCCCTTCAAAATTTCCCCGCTAGTGTCGTGCGCAAGGAATGCGTGCAACTCGATTTCTTTTTTACAGGATCAGCCCACGTCCTAGTCAATCACGAACACGGCAGGGATTCTATTGAAACTGGGGTGGAGCATGCTGTGAAAGTCTCGGGTGTCGTTTTCGTCACCCCACCCCATCTCTTTTCAGGACCCGCGCTCGCGCGCGGGTTGTCCCGCCCCGTAGTCGGTGCCTCGTTCGACCACTTCAATGGCGTGCTTCACTAGGAGAGTTGAGCAATCCTTGTGCCACGAATAAGCCAGCTCACGAACCATGTTGTCTTGGACAGTGAATTCGACTCTTCAACGGCTTCCAATATCATGGAAACCGAAAGAGTTGCGAATCTATTCCAAAAATCTTTCTCGCCGTCTCCGGGTGGAATGGCTGGTTGGTGTAAGCCAGTGGCAGGAAGGTGTCCTCTTGCATTTTGGGGGAAAACCAGTGTCCGATTGAGAGATTTTGCGCTAGCGGATCTGCGATGAACATCCGTGTCGCCTGCCGGCTTGAGCCCGCGACGAATTCCGTGAGCGTGGGGATTTGTTTCAGTGGTCAGCGGATTAGTAGGGATTGACCTGTCATTGCGGGCGGTTTCTCTATGCCCATAATATCAAGCACGGTCGGTGCAACATCAGCAAGAATTCCGTCTCTCAGGCCCTTGAACTTTTTCCGAGAGACAAGGATGGCGGGAACAGGATTCATGCTGTGAGCAGTCTGCTCCTTTCCTTCCTCATCCAGCATCGCGTCGGCATTTCCATGATCTGAAGTTATGAAGGCAGTCCCGCCAAGGCCCTGAACAGCACTCACAATTCGTCCTGCACACTCATCAACGGCCTCGACCGCAGCGACTGCAGCCGGGATAACGCCAGTGTGCCCAACCATGTCCGCGTTGGCAAAGTTCAAAACTATGAAATCGTAAGACCGGGAGAGAATCCGCTTCTCTGCCTCATCGGCCACACCGTAGGCACTCATTTGGGGCATAAGGTCATAAGTTGCAACGTTCGGAGATTGCACCAGGAATCTGTCCTCTCCAGGAAACGCTTTCTCATCTCCACCGTTGAAAAAGAATGTCACGTGCGCATACTTCTCGGTCTCAGCGATTCTAAGCTGGGTCAGGCCTCGCTTCGAAAGCACCTCGCCAAGCGTATCCTTTATCTCCACCAGGGGAAAAGCGACTGCAGCCGGGATTCCCGCCTGGTATTGAGTCATGCAGACAAAACAGAGGTCACTGTAGATTCGCTTCCTCTCAAATCCATCGAATTTGATCTCTGTGAACGCTCGTGTTATCTCCCTGGCTCTGTCGGGCCTGAAATTGAAAAATATTATTGAGTCATGCTCACTCACAGGTCCTACCGGTTTCCCTTCCGTAGTCTCTATGACCGTCGGCAAGACAAACTCATCGGTTTCTGCCCTCTCGTAGGCGCGTTCGACGGCTTCCAGCGAGGTCTTCACTTTGATTCCGCTGCCACGGGCGATCGCATCAAAAGCCTTCTCTACTCTGTCCCATCTCTTGTCCCTGTCCATGCCGTAGTAGCGCCCCATCACGGTTGCTATTTTTCCGCTTCGCAACTTCTTCAGGTCATCTTCAAGCGTTCCCAGATACTCCAATGCGCTTTTCGGTGGGACATCTCTCCCGTCAAGGAAGGCGTGAATGAATACTTTCTCCATACCGCGTTTGAGGGCGAGACCAAGGAGCGCGCTCAAATGTCTTACATGGCTGTGAACTCCTCCGTCCGAAACCAACCCCATCAGATGAAGCGAAGAACCGCTTTTCCTGGCATGATCTATTGCCCTAAGGAATTGTTCGTTTCTGACAAAGGACCCGTCCTCGATGGCCTTGTCGATTCTTGTGAACTCCTGATAAACAATCCTTCCCGCCCCCAGGTTGAGATGGCCGACCTCTGAGTTACCCATTTGACCCTGGGGAAGTCCGACCGCTCCTTCGCAAGCCAGGAGCCTGGAGCATGGAAAATTGGACCCGAAAAACTTCATGTTCGGGAGTCTGGCGAGTGAGACCGCATTTCCAGGGCCATCCTTTGCGAGTCCCCACCCGTCCATGACGAGAAGCATTACGGGGAAACCTGGTTTTAGCACGTGTTCCGGCATGCGGTTACTGGAGCATCCTTTCTGCGTGCTAACTTACCACACAACTCCCAAGAAGAAAAGCTCTCGACTTCGGGACAATGCCTTGCTGGTCGTGGGGCTCAGGCCGGCATCGGTGAGGAGGGCAGTTGTCAGGCGGTCCGGAGATGTCCTTGAACCGACTTTCTGAAAATCTCTGGACTCCCTTCCTGGACGAGGGAACGACCCCGAAGGGGACGAATTTGTGCTGTCTGAGGGTCGCTGTCGCGGCGAGCAGGAGCGACGAGCTTAGCGACGGGCGCACAGCGGAGCGAGCACGCCCCGTCCGAAGGCCGAGTTCACAAATTCGAGTGAGCAAGTCCGAGAAGGATCGACATTTTCGGCAGGAGGGAAAGGACATCTCCAGGAGTAACCGGCTGGCGAGTGTACAAAAAAACGAGGGTTCCGGCCTTACGACCAGAACCCTTGAGTCAAAAAAAGATGCTTCCTACATCACTGGTGTCCGATTAGAAGTCCAAGAATAGCTGGAGGTTACGGGGATGTCTTTCTTGGGTCAGGTCATTGAAATCCGTAACCACTTGTAAAATAGGACGATTCTCAAAGATCGTGACGCTTAAGATTTGCAGAAAAGTGTAGAGACTGATTTGCAGGTTGAGTTGCTTTTTGATGATGGCGACCAGGACATAGACCGAAATGGCGGTCCATATTTGAGTTTTGACAGCGTTTTCGGATGTTCCATAAAACGATTTGATCCGCAGGTGTTGTTTGATCCAGCGGAAGAAGAGTTCGACCTGCCAGCGGCATTTGTAAAGTTGGGCGATGGTCAGAGCTGGGAGTAGAAAGTGATTGGTGAGAAAAGTCAATCTCTGATGATTCTGAACATCGAGGAAACCGATACGAC
>JASEGR010000003.1 GCA_030017955.1 Candidatus Eisenbacteria bacterium | reverse complement strand
CAAGCGCAATGGCACGACAACATTGTTTGCAGCCCTCAGCATGCTTGACGGTAGGGTGATCGGTGACTGCATGGCGCGTCATCGGCATCATGAGTTTATCCGTTTTCTCAAGAGAATGGACGCTGAGACTTCTGCGGGGCTTGACCTTCATTTGATCGTAGACAACTACGGCACCCATAAGCATCCACGGGTGAAATCGTGGCTTGGACGGCATCCCAGGTTCCACTTGCACTTCACCCCGACCTCCAGTTCGTGGCTTAACCTCGTTGAGCGGTGGTTCCGTGAGTTGACGGACAAACGTATCCGTCGCGGTTCCTTCCGGAATGTATCCGCGTTGATTGCAGCTATCAAAAGCTATATCGATAGTCATAACCAGAACCCCCAGGTGTTTGTGTGGAGCGCACCTGTTGAGCGCATCCTGGCCAAAGTCACCAAATGTAAAGAAGCGTTAGACGCACTACACTAGCACCAAATTCTAATACATTCAGCATCATCCGTAAAGCCGGTTCCACCACCTGCCCCTCACCCTACCCTTTCCCCTTGGGGTAGAGTCTCAGAAGTTTGACTCAATGGCCTTTTGGAACTATTCTTAGTTTCTAAGATGATGGTTGAGCGATACTGACGCTGGGGACCGAGAGGAAAATGTCTGCTCCCAAAGAAATCCTTGAGCTCGTCGAGCGGTTCGAACGAAATCGTGAAGCGTATCGTTCCGGGCAATACAACGAGACCCAACTAAGGCGCGAGTTCCTCGACCCGTTGTTTGAAGTACTCGGCTGGGACGTGAACAATAAGCAGGGCTATGCTGAGGCCTACAAGGACGTAATCCACGAAGACGCGATCAAAATCGGCGGATTTACCAAAGCTCCGGATTACTGCTTCAGAATTGGCGGAGCCCGCAAGTTCTTTGTCGAAGCAAAGAAGCCTTCCGTCAGCGTGAAAGAGGAAATCAGCCCTGCTTTTCAACTTCGCCGATATGCATGGTCGGCAAAACTGCCTCTCAGCATCCTGACTGATTTCGAGGAACTCGCCGTTTATGACTGCCGGGTCAAACCCGTCGCGAGCGACAAAGCAACCGCGGCGCGGGTGCTATATCTGACCTGTCGGGAGTATTCCGAGCGTTATAAGGAGATCGCCTCAATCTTCTCCCGCGAAGCGGTGCTCAAAGGTTCGTTCGACAGATACGCCGAATCAACGAGACTCAAGAAGGGCACTGCTGAGGTTGATGACGCCTTCCTCCAGGACATTGAATCCTGGCGCGAAATGCTTGCTCGCAACATTGCGCTTCGGAACCCGGGACTCACTCAGCGTGAGCTTAATTTCGCTGTGCAGTGCACGATAGACAGAATTATTTTCCTGCGGATTTGTGAAGATCGTGGCGTTGAAGAATACGGCCAGCTTCAGGCTCTTCAGAATGGCGGGAGAGTCTATGCGCGGTTGTGTGAGTTGTTCCAACGTGCAGACGCGCGATACAACTCAGGATTGTTTCACTTCGAGAAGGAAAAGACACGGCCCGAACCACCCGACGAGCTTACGCTGAACCTGAGCATTGACGACCACGAGCTCAAGGAAATCACGAAGAGCCTCTATTATCCCGAGAGTCCCTATGAGTTTTCCGTCTTTCCCGCTGACATCCTCGGCCAGGTCTACGAGCAGTTCTTGGGAAAAGTAATTCGTCTCACTGCCGGACACCGTGCAGTTGTTGAAGATAAGCCGGAAGCCAAGAAGGCAGGCGGTGTTTTCTACACGCCGACTTACATCGTGGAATACATCGTCAAGAATACCGTTGGGAAGTTGGTGGAAGGCAAGACTCCGAAACAGGTCGCAGGCGCGCACACAGGTACGCCCCTACGCATCCTCGACCCTGCCTGTGGCTCGGGCTCATTTCTTATTGGTGCCTACCAATATCTCCTCGATTGGCACCGCGATTGGTATGTGACCCACGACCCAAAGAAATGGGCCGCTGGCCGTTCCCCAGCGCTGTACCAGACTCATTCTCCCTCTCCCCTTTGGGGAGAGGGCAAGGGTGAGGCTGGAAACAAACTGCATCCCTATTCTCCCTCTCCCCTTGGGGGAGAGGGCAGAGGTGAGGGGATCACTCCCTCTCTCCTGAGGGGAGAGGGCAAGGGTGAGGGGCAAGCCGCCAACTGGCGCCTGACGACTGGCGAAAGGAAACGCATTCTCCTCAACAACATCTATGGCGTTGACATCGACCCCCAGGCCGTCGAAGTAACCAAACTTTCACTTCTCCTAAAAGTGCTCGAAGGCGAGAACACGCAGACTCTGGCAACTCAACTCCGTTTGTTCAACGAGCGCGCCCTCCCGGACCTCTCAAGCAACATCAAGTGCGGCAATTCCCTCATCGGCCCCGACTTCTACGACAACGCGCAGATGGGTCTGCTTGATGAGGAAGAGCGCTACCGGATCAATGTCTTCGACTGGCACGCCGAGTTCCCCCAAGTCTTTGCTTCCTCTCCTGACCGTGGGAAAGAGTCCAAGAGTAAACGCGGATTTGACGCGGTGATTGGGAACCCGCCGTATATTCGCATCCAGACAATGAAGGAATGGGCACCGCTTGAAGTGGAGTTCTACAAGCAGCGCTACGCGAGTGCCAGCAAGGGAAACTATGATATCTACATCGTCTTCGTCGAGAAGTGCTTGAACCTTCTCTGCGGTCAAGGGTGGTTGGGCTTGATCCTCCCGCACAAATTTTTCAACGCGCAGTATGGCGAAGCATTGCGCGGAATCATCTCCGGCGGCAAACATCTTGCCCACATCGTTCACTTCGGCGATCAGCAGGTTTTCGCCGGAGCGACCACTTACACCTGCCTGCTGTTCCTCGATAAATCAGGTAACGAGTATTGCCGTTTCGTGAAGGTCAGTGACCTCGCCGCTTGGCGCACCACGGCTGAAGCGACAGAGGGTAACGTTCCCTGCGCCAACGTCACTTCCGCCGAGTGGAACTTTACCGTCGGTCCCGGCGTGGCGTTGTTCGAAAAGTTGAGCAAGATGCCGGCGAAGTTGGGGGACGTGGCGGACAGAATGGCGCAGGGCATTCGCACAAGTGCGAACGAGGTGTATGTTTTGGATCTAGTTTCCGCTGACGGTGATCTGATAACCGCCCATTCCAAGCAACTGAAGCGGGAGGTGCAACTTGAACGCAAGGCAGTGTCGTTGTTCTTACAGGGGCGAGAAATCAAACCATACCGAATTCTACCGTCGGGCAAAGTCGTCATCATCCCGTATCGGATTGAAAACGGACGCGCAAACCTCATCCCCGAAAAGGAAATGCGAGAGCAGTTTCAGAAGACGTTCGCGTATCTTTTGGAGAACAAGCCATATCTGGAAAACCGAGAACGAGGAAGGATGCGCGGTTCGAGTTGGTATGCCTATGTGTATCCGAAGAACATCGACGTAATGGGCACCAGCAAAATTCTGGTGCCAGATATTGCAGACAGCGCCTCATTTGCGCTCGACGAAACGGGTGAATACGCCTTTACCAGCGGCTACGGCATCACCTTGAAACACAATGTGGCAGAGTCGTCGAAGTACGTATTGGGCTTGTTGAACAGCCAGATCCTGGACTTCTACCTGAAGAGCATCAGCACGACCATGCGCGGCGGGTTCTTCCGCTACTTCACGCAGTTCATCGAACAACTTCCCATCCGCACCATGAACTTCACCGACCCCGCTGACAAAGCTCGCCACGACCGGATGGTTGCACTGGTGGAACAAATGCTCGCACTTCACAAGCAGCTGGCGGTGGCGAAGACCGAGCATGAGAGAGATGCCCTCCAGCGCCAGACTAACGCCACCGACCGCCAAATCGATGCGCTGGTGTACGAACTCTACGGCCTGACTGAGGAGGAAATCAGAACTGTCGAAGGGGAATGAAGGACCCGCGATTTTTGCCCGCGAATTCGAACGTCTGAAGCGGGCAAGAAGAAAAAGTGATAACATGGTGTGCAGGAATGGATTGGCAGCTAGACGTACCTAGGAAGGGGCGAACAAGAGGCCATGCAACAGGCAGAACAAAGTCTTGACAGTGGGCTGAACTTGGCCGATACTGTTATTGCTCATCCCCAGTCAGGTTCTCTGAACCTGCTGGCCCCCTCCGGGTTGCGACCCGGAGGTTTTTTCTTCTCCTTGATATGAATAGAACCGTCTTCCTAGTCGATGGTTTCAACCTATATCACTCCGTAGTGGAAGCCAGCCGAGACGCTACCGGCACGACGACAAAATGGCTTGATATCAAGAAGCTCTGTTTCTCCTACCTGCCAATTGCGGGCAAGTTCGGCAGCGAGAAAGCAACTCTCGAACGAGTCTATTATTTCTCAGCTCCCCCCACTCACCGCACACCAGACAAACTTGGGCGACACCTGCTTTTCATGAAATGCTTGAGGGCAACCGGAATAAATGTAGAGCTGGCTAGGTTCAAGCAGAAGGAGGTTTATTGCCCCAACTGCAAAAGAGTCTTCATCACTCATGCAGAAAAAGAGACCGATGTTGCAATTGCCGCTAGACTTTTTGAAGTTTGCTGTGGCGATGAGTGCGAGACCGTGATTCTTATGACTGGAGATACGGACCTGGCACCCGCAGTCAGAGTCTGCAAGCGGATGTTCCCCAGCAAGTTAGTGTTTTTCGCTTTCCCATATAAGCGAACCAATAGAGAGCTCGCAGGTCTTGCCCCCGAGTCTTTTTCGATCAAGCTGAAAGCATATCTTCGAAACCAATTTCCTGATCCACTGGTCTTGCCTGACGGAACAGCGATCCAGAAGCCATCCAATTGGTGAGTATCTGCCACTGAAGTAGAGGATGCGACAATACAATGACCGCGCATGGCTGACATAACCCAGTCAGTTCATTCTCAACGGGCCAAAGCTGATGCTGAGAGCGTGGTGGAGCAAATCGCCGAGGTACCCTAACGTGAGTGACTGCAAACCGCCACGTAGGGCTCAAGTCGGTGGGTAAGCATTCCCGCGGATCCAGTCGTCTTTCCTGGCGGCAGAAGACTTTTGAAGCCGGCCATTTATCTCTTAGCGCTAACCAGCAATCGTCGCAGGTGCCAGACTGCTCCAACGTTAAGATCGTGTCGTCACGTCAAGCCGCCAATTTCTGCTTCCAGTTTGTCGAGCTTACTGCTATTCTTACCAGTAAGACGCAGTCAGAGTATACCGGAGGGAGGGTTGGAAAATGACGAATCTAGCCACTACCAAGATGTCGTCGAAAGGCCAAGTTGTTATTCCGGAGGAGATCCGTAAACAGCTTCACCTGAAACCTGGATCGCGGTTTATTATCGTCGGTGATGGGGATGTTGTCATCCTGAAAGAGATCCTGCCGCCGTCCATGCGCGAGTTCAACAGATTAATTGCGGATGCGCGTCGCCGGGCGAAGCAATCTGGCATGAAGAGGTCAGACATTAAGAAGGCACTGTCTGTGGCGCGGAGGCATGGGTGAAAGTTGTTCTTGCTATGAATGTCTTCATGTTGCGAGTGAAATTGTGAGCTCGCGAGAGAAATCATGAAGAACCCGTGCTGTGCAATTTGCGGGGTGGCTGCAACATGGGCTACTTATACCCTGTTAAGAAGATAGTAGGCCTGACAGATCTAATATGCGCTTTGCCCACGAACTTGACTGCTCGGCGACCTTGGCGCGTTCTACAGGATCAGCCCAAATGCTTTTCCACCTGTGCTGCCAGCAAGTCAGCAGAATTTGTAATTGAACCAATTCAGCGGCGGCATCAATCTCAGCTTCTGGCGCAGTCCACTCAATAAAGAACTTGCTCTCTTCAAGCAAACCTTCCACTGCTTCCCGATTCGCGTCGTTGCTGGCGAATGACCTGATTCGACTCAAGTTCGCTGCCAGCCCACCTAAGCGGACAGGGAGGTCGTCACGCAAGTAGCGTTCGCGGATGGCCGTGAGGTCTTTCATACGCCACCCAAAAGCTCATGAGTGATCTCGGCTATGCGTTGCCTAATCGCGGGATCAGGCACATCTTTCATCTCCACTTTTGTGGAGCGAGAGCGTATGATGTGAATCACGGACACCTCGAGGTGTACAGTGTACTCCGGCACAATATTGCGCGTCTACTTCAGTATATCTTCCCGGACTTTTCCCTCGACTTGCGGGCCTAAAGATGTTCCGAGGATTTTTGCCGCAGTCGGCGCAACATCGAGAATGCTGATGGACGGAATTCTGAGTCCCTTCTTGAACGAAGGACCTGAGGCGATGAAACCTGAATACATGAGCGGATTCTCAGGCAGGAATCCGTGCGTGCCGCGTGATTCCGTGGGGGAGAGAAAGTTGCCCGCTCTGCCACCCGAAAAGGTGTAGCCGGGTTCACAGGCAAGGCCAAACGCTGCACCCGGAAATGCGCCGTATCTTTGAAGCTCCTTCCTGTCCAGAACGTAGAAAATCCTCTTGTATTCAGTCTCACTCAACTTCTTGAAGTGTGAGATCACATCGGCTATTGCCATTGTGTCGCTTCCTTGCGAGAAGTAAACCGCTCCTCCTCCTCCGCTCGAACGGAAGAAAGCAGTGGCTCGAGGCGATGACTTTGGAGAGCCGGTAGTCTGAGAGCTTTGCGTCTTTCCTCTGGAATCTCTGCTCTCCAGAACGCCGAGCTTTCCAAGCTCCACGTTTGGCCTCAATTCGTTATGAATGTTGGCGAAGCCATGGTCGCCGACAACGATGATGTTCGTACTATCTCTAAGGCCAACCTCTTCCAATGCATCAAGTATCCTGCCGACCTGAGCATCAGCCAACTCGAATGCCTTCAGAGCTTCTTTTGAGTCTCTCCCGAAGGAGTGAAGCACGTGGTCAACCTCAACCAAATGGACCAGAAGTAAGTTGGGCTTCTCGAGCTTTATGAGCGCGCATGCTCCATCAGCAATCCTATCGTCCTGATATCCCCAGTCGAATCTCTTATCTGTCCAGGGACCATACATCGACTCGACTTTTTCGGTGAGGCCGGGCGTGTCATAGCGAAAAACAAGCTCCCGCGAAGTCACTCCCTTTTCCACAGTCCATATTTCGGGAAGACTGAAGTCCACATATGAAGCGCCGCAGAGCGAGGGCCAGGATGAAACTGCTACTTTGAGCCCTTTCCTGTGAGCTGCTTCAGGCAGGCTTGGAACCAGGAGCGAATCCGAGAACCAGTACCAGGTTCCCTGGGGTGATCCATCTCCAAGAGTTATGTTTCCGGTGATTCCGTTAAGGTACGAACGGACTCCTGTTATGATGGCTGCGTGAGAAGGAAAAGTTACAGTGGGAAAAATCCCTATCATTCCATCAGCGCTCACTCCGTCTCTGACCAAAGACTCAAGGCTCGGAACCCTGAGCTCGAGTTCCACAGCTTGCCGGTAGATATCAGGGTAGAGACCGTCGATTGAGATGAGGACAAGTCTCGGAGCTGAACTGCTCTGAGAGCAGAGTGGAGACGATGAAAGAAGCTGAAGGACGAGGACAAAGATTATCGGGAAAGCAGATCGAATACTTTTCCGCATGAGCCCGACTCGTTTACCCATTGATGTCAGCAATCACAAGGCCGCTTTATGGGGCTACCAGTTTCTCCAGCATCACGAAGTCGATAGCGTTAGCATACGCAAGCAAATCAGCTTCGGTTGCGCCATTACTTCCCTTGAGAGTCAGCAGAACTTTGTTGGCAACGACAAGGGTCAGTTCCGGGCCACCGCCGTCACCCGCCTTCTTGGAAACCCCACGATATGTCTTCACTTTGACTAGTTTTCCTCCCTGACTGCCCATTAGTGCCGGATTGGTGAGCAAGGGAAGCATACCCTGGAGGAGTGGCGAATCAGTCATCATCTCGATACCAACTTCCGGGATTTCGACCTCCTCTGCGCCCTCTTCCGATGGTTTCGCGGTCGCGGCAGGCGGCTTTTGATATTTCACAGACGCGGAGATTCCGCCTCCCATAAAGCTGGCTCCAGCGGCTGACATCTCCGGCTCCTCCGCAGTCCATCCGGCAAGCGGCTTTGGGAAAACTCCCTTAAGCTTTTCTGCCTGTTTTTCCCGGATCTGCTGCAGTGCGAAATCTAGCTCCGAAGCGGCCTGGGAGAATTTCCCCTCCTTGTAGAGCTTCACCGCTCCGTCAATCTGGTCAGTTACGTCATCAGCCGGGACAGGAGCAGGGTAGGCAATCACGACGCACACCAGCGCGAAAAACAACAGCAATAGCTTTCTGAGTACCATTTCTCCACCTCGCGTTAGGGGAATTGCGCCTTCTGGTTCGGACGTTGACATGCCGACTGCCACTCAGAAGTAAGCGCACGGTAGCAACTCTGCGGGACAGTGTCAATCCGGTTTTCGCGGCCGGGGAACCGATGCCAGCTCGAGGACCGTCGGACAAAAAAACTAGGGCTCCAGCCTGGAGGCCGGAGCCCTTCAGTCAAATAAGATGATTTACATCTATATTTTGACTACGTTTGTTGCCTGCAACCCTTTTGGGGTCTCCGTGACGTCAAACTGCACTTCTTGACCTTCTTCGAGGCTTCTGAATCCTTCTCCAGCGATTGCAGAATAGTGCACGAACACGTCCGGGCCATTTGTGCGCTCAATGAAACCAAATCCCTTGGTCTCATTGAACCACTTAACACGGCCTTTTTCTGGCATCTTCTTCCCAACCTCCTTTCACAAAAAATTAGGGGCAACCTTAGCCCCTTTAGACTTTGTCATTATTCTGTTTTGGCACTTTCGAACACATTCTCCGGAACCAACACTGCCATTCTACAAGACAGCCGCCCTACAGTCAAGGACTTTCTTGCACTCAAACACGCTCATGCGATCATATCACGGATGTCACGAAACACATCCTGAGCCAGGACTTTCTCCATGCAGTCAAAATACACGCACTTCTCTTCAGTGCATTTCTTGCACTCAGGCACGTCCGGAAGAAAAACCTTATGGCGTTTTCCAATGGGCCTCCACCTTGTGGGGCTCGAAGATATCACGGGTGAAAAGACCGCTGCCGTCGGAGTCCCGACAGCGGCAGACAAATGAACTACCCCGGTACTGTTTGAAACAACTAGCTTCGAGAGCGAATAGAATGCAGCCAATGTCCTCAGGTCAGTCCTCCCGACAATTGACAGTGGTTTCTCTTTCATCGGCTCAATCATTTCCTCCAGAAGTGGAAGTTCCTCGCAGTTTCCGCTCACCACAACTTCTTTCCCGTCACTTATTATGAGATCTACGAGCTCTCGAAACCGACTTACAGGCCATCTTCCGGATGAGCCGCTGGAGCCGGGATGGACTACGATCGGTTTCGATGACTCCTCCAGGCCGATTTCCCTCTTGAGGGAATTTGCATTTTCGATTTCCTCATCCGAGAGACGGATCGCCGGGGCTCCGCTTCTCGGTGTCATTCCGAGCTCTCTCAGGATATCGAGTGAATACTCCATCTCATGCTTAAGGGATGGTGATTTGTGCTGCGCATGCTTCTTCGTGAAGAGGAGTGAGTACGGCCTGTAGAGCGTCCCGATCCTCTCTTGAATCCGTGCCAGATAAGAGGCCAGGGCGAGCTTGCCTTCAGGCTGGATGAAGAGGACGCAGTCAAACTTATTCTTCCTCAGTTCGCGCGTCAGCAACAGTAATCCTCTGAGACCTGAGTGCTTTCCTGCCCGTTCATAGACGATGAATTCATCAACACTTTCTTCGAGTCTCAGTATCTCCCTCCCATGCGGGGCGACAAGGGCAGCTATCGTGCTCTTCGGGAAGTTCTCTCTCAGATTCCAGAACACAGGAATAGTCAATATGATGTCGCCGACTCTGTCGGCTCTTACAACAAGGATTCTTTCACGCTTTCGCGGCTCAGCCAGACTCATTACGCGGACCTCGCCCATCCTCTCCGCCGCTCTTCTCTCTCAATGAGTCCAAGTTTCGAGTACTTGAGAAAGACGTGAAACGACGAGAGAATCGAAACCAGGAAACCCTCGAATCCGTCGAGGAATCCCCTCTTCACGAAGTACATCTTGAAGAACGCCGCCCCCGGCCTCACGAGAAGGTCAAACAGTCGTGCTTTCTTTCCGCTATCCCTGAGTTCGCGGGCGGCAATCGAGGTGAAGTTCTCGATAGTGCGAATGTGCTCTCCTATGCTTGTAAAGGATTCATGAAGTATGTTCGCGCTCAGGTCTCCGGCTTTCCCGTTCAGGATCACTCTCTCGTGAAGCCCGGGAGACCACCTGCCCTTTGTCTTCTTGAAAAGTCTCAGTTTCCGGTCCGGATACCAGCCGCAGTGCCTTATCCATTTCCCGCAATAAAATGTTTTCCTCGGTATGAAGAATCCATCGCATGCAGCATTCTCATCGAGCGCCTTCCTTACTTCCCTGGCAAGCTCATCCGTAACTCTTTCGTCTGCATCAATTGAAAGTATCCAATCGTAGCTTGCCTTCTGAATTGCCTTGTTCTTCTGCTCTCCGTAGCCGGGCCAGGGACCAGAGAATAGCTTGTCCGTGAACCTGCCTGCTATCTCAAGGGTTTTGTCCGTGCTCCCGGAGTCAATGACAATAATCTCATCTGCCCAGCGGAGACTCCCCAGGCACGCTTCAATTTTCTCCTCTTCGTTATAGCAAATTACGGTTGCGGAGATCTTGTTGCCGGGATTTGTATCGGTTTTTTCCACGCTCATCTTCTCTTCCTCTGGAGACAGTCCTCGAATATTCTCTCGACCCTTCGCGCGACATTCCGGCTGTCAAACTTCCGGACTGCCTCCTCTCTCGCGGCCTTTCCCAGGAAGGTTCGTTTTTCCTTTTTCCTCGTCAGTTCGCTGATTCTATCCGAAAGCGCGGCTGCGTCTCCCGGCGGAACAAGATGCCCGGTCACTCCGTCTTCGATCAACTCCGGAATCGAACCGACAGAAGAAGCTATGACCGGCTTCCCCATAGACATCAGCTCCAGCACTATTCTTGAGATCTCTTCGGAGCCGACAGAGGGCACAACCGCAATATCGAGGTCGTCGATAACCTCCCTTACGTCACTGAACTCGCCCAGGAAACAGAACAGGTGCTCGACACCAAGCGCCCGGGCAGTCTCAATCAAGTCTTCGTGTCTCACTTCCTCGGCCCTGCCGGAGACAACAAAACGCATGTTTCTCGGGTCACTCAGAAGAGAGGCAGCTTTAACAAAATAGTATTGCCCCTTGACCGGCGAGAGCCTCCCGATTAGTCCAACCAGCAGCACATCAGAAGGAATCCCAAGTTTCAAACGCAGCATTCCGCGGAACATACCGGCAGAGAACTTCTCGGTGTCTATCCCGGGATGGACTGAAAACACCCTTTCCCTGTTGATTCCGAATTTCTGCGCCAATGCATCAACCGTCCAGCCGTTTGTCACGATTACGGCATCCGTCATGAATCTGTAGAGGAAAAGGTTAAAGGCATTGGCCTTTGAACCTCTCGTCTCACTCAATGTCCTTACGACCTTCGTCTTTCTCCCCGAGAAGAGTGAAGCAACTGCGCCAAGAAAGTGAGATTCCCCATCGTGAAGATTTGAGATTTCTATTCTCTCTCTCAGGAATACTGCGAGCATGCTGCGGAGCACGGGCACTCTCGAGAGCGGATTCTTTGAGCCCATACCGGCCGGCGAAACGACCCTGAGTCCCAGTTCTTCTGCTCTGTTCGATGCCGGGCTTCCATTCCGGGAAAACGTGATCACATTGTGTCCAAGGTCGGATAAGCCCTTTGACAGACTTATCGCATACTCTGCACTCGCATTCCACCATCTGAAGTTGAGAGACTGCAGAATGTTCATAGCGCGTTGGGTACCGGCAATGAGCGCGACAGAAAAATCGTCTCGACAGACTTGATCATATCTTCCACCGTGAATTTCTCAAGTACCAGGCGTCTTCCGGCATTCCCCATCTTTTCACGAAGTTCAGGTTCGGAGAGGAGTTGGATGACCCTTTCGGCGATTGCAGTGTGATCTTCCCTGTTGACCATGAAGCCTGAGATGCCGTCCTGAACCACCTCCTCAGTTCCTCCCGTGCGTGTCGCGACCACTGCCCGCCCGCATGACATCGCTTCAAGAACTGCGTTTGGCATTCCTTCATAGAGTGAAGGGAGGACGACGACGTCGAGCGCCGCGTACACCTTTGTCATATCTCTTCTGTGCCCGGCAAAAATTACATTCTTCTCGAGCGAAAGAACTCTTGCTCTCTCTTCCAGGGCGCCTCTTTCCTTCCCGTCACCCACCACGAAGAACACAGCATCAGGTAATTTCTCCCTCACTTTTTTGGCCGCCTGAAGGAAAGCGAGGTGCCCCTTCTGGCCTGACAGCCGGGCCACTACTCCCACGGACGGGCTGTCCGGTAGAAGTCTGAACTCGGCAAGAAGCGATCTGTCAAGGCCAGGAAGGTATTTTGAAGCATCAACCCCGTTCGGCACAACGTTAATGATATTCTTGTCGAGCCACGGTATCTGGCTCAACTCTCTCTTCAGGCTCTTGGAAGGGACGATGATCGCATCTACAAAGTGCTGATAGCATATTCTGTAAGTCAATCTGTCCCGTATCAAGGGGAGCCCTTTTCTTGCAACGACCGCAGTGCCCCTCGACAGCTTTGCGGGAATCATCGCCAGCCTGAGCTCCTTGTCGTAGTTGGTGCACACCGTCGTGAGATTGTTCTCCCAGATGAAACGGAAAATCCTGAAGGAAGTGACAGGATCAAGGTCTCCACGAAAATTGAACCTCACCGTCTCAACTCCCGCCTTGCGTGCCTCCTCAAGAAAACGGGAACCTTCCCTGCCCCCGAGAAAAACTGTATGGCCACGTTTTTTGAGGCCGGCTGCGACAGTAACCATCCATTTCTCGCCTCCGCCCCACATCTCCCTTCGGACTGAGTTGAGAAAAAGAATCTTGAGCTTGGCGGTCACGAAGAGCGTTTCTCCTCACTGAGTTTCAGGAGTTCTTCCACGCAATCTGCGGCTGTTTCAGGATTCACCGCACCGGGGCCGTGCAGTATCCTGTTCATCTCACCGGCGTAGCCATATCGCCCATAGTTCTCAACGAGAAAGATTGTAACAGTTGGAACCTTCAGCCCGGCTGCAAGATGCATCGGCCCGCAGTCCCCTGACAGAAAGACAGAACAGTTCTTAATGAGGGCGGCCAGCTCAATCACGCCTGAAGGCTGAAACGCCCCGAAGGAGGAGGAATCAGGCGAGCCGGACTGCGATTCTGCCTCAGCGGAGGTGGATGAGCCCTTGAGAATCTTGAATCTTCCTTCCGCGTGCGCCATCGAAATCAGCCTTCTCTCAGGATTACCCAGGAAGAAGACGACCTCCGCTCCACTTTCCTTCAGGAGCTCGGCAACTCTCAGGAAATTCTGGATGGGCCAGAGCTTGTCTCCTCTTCCGCCCGGATGAATTCCAACTACTGCCTCCCGGCCGCGGAAGCCGATTCTGCGAAGAAGTTCCCTCCCGCCGCGAAGGTCCTCGTCACGAAGAGCGATTTTGGGCTCCAGATCCACCGGCACTTCTATCACTGTCCTCAGAAGGCCGAGGAAGATATTGATTTCATGTGTCACGTGAACAGACATCCGTAGCTCATTATCAATGAATCTGTTACTTAGCCCCCTCTTGTAGCCAATCCTCACCATGGACTTTGAAAACCGGATGAGAAGCGCATTCGTGAGCGAAAACGAATGGCCGTGGGAGAGATCGAGGGCAATATCGAATTCTTCTTTCCTGAGCCTGATGGCCAGGCGGAGAATACCCAGGAGGTTCCTCGGCCCCAGTCCACGGGTGAAGATGAGGAGCTCGTCAATTCGCCGGTCATGCTTGAACAGGTCTGAATATCTTTTTCCGACGAGCATGGTC
The DNA here is from genome assembly GCA_030017955.1 of Candidatus Eisenbacteria bacterium. Lineage (NCBI taxonomy): Bacteria > Candidatus Eiseniibacteriota > Candidatus Eiseniibacteriota bacterium. The sequence goes on along the minus strand of JASEGR010000003.1, from coordinate 60,764 downwards.
ACCCTGGCGTGAGGAAGATGGCTTCTTAGCGCCGAAAGAAGAGGCGTTAGCATAACTAGATTCCCGAGTCTATCGTCATGTCTCACGAGCAGGATCCTTCTGATCTCATCCCTGCCCGGAATTTCCTTTTCTCCTCTGGGACGGAGAGACAAAGAGAGGATGAGAGAAAAAAGTGCCTTGTTGGCTTTCTCGAGCCTCTTCAGGATTTTCAATGGAATCAGCCTTTCTCGCCGCCGGCGAGCAGCGATTCGAGCTTCTCGAGCATCACGTCCATTGGGAATCTCTCGCCCACAAAATGTCTTGCCAGCTTCCCCATGGTCGATCTCTTGTCGGGCTTCGAGGTCAGCTCGAGGAGGCGTTCACAAAGTGAGCTCACATCTTCTTTCCCGACCAGAAATCCGGTTTCCCCGTCTGCAATTGCCTCTTCCTGACCGCCTGCTCTGGCAGCGATGGATGGGATACCGAGTCCCATCGCTTCAAGAAGGGCATTCGATATTCCTTCTGCCCGCGAAGGGAGAACGAACATGTCCAGGGAAGCAAGATATTCTTCGATGCCTTCGATGAAGCCCGTGACGATAATCCTGCCGCTGAAACATTCCTCCCTGGATGCTGCAAGTATGTCTTCTCTCAGTGGGCCGTCGCCTAAGAAGACCAGTTTCACACTTTTGTCCTTGAGCATAAGTCTCTTCCCTGCATCGAGCAGGATGTCTACTCCTTTTCTGTGTATGAGCCTTCCTGCCGTCCCAATGAGAAGTTCATTTTTCTGAACGCCAAGACTCTCTCTTATCCGCTGCCTTGCTTTCTCGTCAGGCGGATCCGTCCTGACTCCATTATAGATGACCGCGACCTTATCGGCAGGGATTGCGCCGCCGCTCAGGAGAGAGCTGCGTATCGAGGACGAGTTCACGATTATCTTGTCGAGAAGGAATCCAAAGATGAGTCTGTCTTTGAGGGAACGTCTTACCTCTCTTTCAATCCCGATTCTGGCAACGATGAACGGAATCCGTGCCATTCTCGCGGCGATTCCGCCAAGCCAGTATTCCCTTCCCCTCGTGAGTACGACGCTCCGAGGTTTCCACGTCCTGAAGAAAACCGTGAGTCTGAAAAGTGAAATGAGGTCAATGTCGCTTCTCATGCGCATCCGGACAACCTGGATCCCAAGCCCTCTTGCCCTTTTCTCCAGAAGGCTCCTGCCGCAGATAAGAGCCACCTCGTTCCCCCGTGACCGGAGACCCTTGATGGCTTCAAATGTCCACTTCTCGTTCCCTCCCCAAATCCTCGAGGTGTTCACAAAGATGATTCTCACTCCCGCTCCTGTCTCTGGAGAGTTCCCATCTCTTCTCTGGAAGATGGCATGAAAGATTCCTTCAGGATTGAAGGAGCCGCCGGGCTATGAAGAGGACCAGGAGAAGCACGATTGTCTGAAGCGTTCTTCTCTCGGACTTCAGGCCCCGCACGATGCTCGGAACAGGCCCTGATCTCTTCTTGTAGGGATTGAATCTGGGGAAAATTCCGGGAACATCATGCGCGTATTCGGAGTATTTGACGCCGAACTTTTCCTTGAGAAATTCTTCTTCATGCAAGACGATCAACGAATACTGGACGAAGAAAGCGAAGACGAATCCCATGAGCAGCCAGGGCATAAGCGCCCAGGACATGATGCAGAAGCCGCATCCGATGAGAAAATTTCCTGAGTAAAGGGGATTTCTGGTGTGAGCAAAAGGTCCGGCGGTGATTAGCTCTGCGGCCCCGACATTCTTCATTCTCGTCATGGGGCCAGCTATGCTAACTGCCCACAACCTCACGGCCTCGCCGGAAATCACAAGTGCGAGTCCCGAAAAATAGCTTCCCCAGCTCACCCTGGACCAGACAAGAGCCGCCAGAAGGAAGGGAATCGGAGTATAGCTCCTTAGCGAAAAGACGATCTTCCCAAGGCGCTCTTTCGTCAATATGCTCCCCTTTGGCTCAGGACCACCTTGGCGGTCATGGCAAGAATCTTCAGATCGAACCCCAGGGACCAGTTTTCAATGTAGTACAGGTCGTAATCAGTCCGTTCTTCGAGAGGCGTGTCGCCTCTTAGCCCGTTCACCTGCGCCCATCCGGTTATTCCGGACTTCACCCGGTGCCTTTGAAAATAGTCGGGCCGCTTCGCCGTGAACTCCGCGACAAAGTGAGGTCTCTCCGGCCGCGGACCAACAAGACTCATTTCTCCCTTGAGCACATTTAAGAGCTGAGGAAGTTCGTCCACACTGGACCTTCTGAGGAGTTTCCCCAGCCTGGTTCTCCTGACATCATCTCTCGCCACCCAGACAGGTCCGGTCTTGTCCTCGGCTCCTACAATCATGGAACGGAATTTGTGGATCTGAAAGAGCCTGCCGTCTCTTCCCATTCTCTGTTGTTCGTAGAAGACGGGGCCCTTCGAGTCAAGCTTGATGAGAAGGGCGACTACGGCAAAAAGCGGAATCAAAAGGATCAGGGGGACCAAAGAGAAGACAACGTCAAAGGTGCGCTTCAGGACGACGTTCCAGCCGACCAGCGGGAACTCCTTGAGAGACAGGAGAGGAATTCCGTCAATCTCAGTCACTCTTGATCTTCTCGACATCAGCTCGACTAGGTCCGGGACAAATTCAAAATCGAGATCGCGGTGAGACGTATTCTCCATCAGCACGGGAATCTCGGAATGCTTCGAGAGCGGAAGCGAAAACCAAAGCGTCTGTATGTCGTTCTTCGAAACGATCTCACCAATGTCCTTCAGAGAGCCAAGAATCGGGACATCCTCCGGGACCTGGGTTCCTTCATCTTCAAGAATAACTCCGGCCAGCTTGAATCCGGGGGGCGGGCTCTCACGAAGTCGCGATACAAGACGAAGGCCGACCTCAGTTGCGCCGACAACTGCCACTCCGAAAGACGCTCCTCTCCAAAGAATCCCGACGAACTTCCCGACGACTCTTCTTCCCAGAGTCACGAACAGCATGGAAAGAGCCCATGCTACGCCGATGACCAGGCGCGAGTAGCTCAAGTCCCTTACGAAGAAGCTCAATGCCAGAGAGAGAATCATGCAGGATGTGACCGCTAGCAGGATCGATGAGATTTCCTGGCCGATGGCAAGCGACCTCCGCACGCTGTACAATCCAAATGTCCGGAAGATAACAGGCCACAAGACTCCGAGGAAAACTGCTGTCAGGAAATACAGGGTGAACGATGGGACACCTTTCGCGACCGGGAAGATCTTGCTCAACGGCCAGCCAAATCTCAAAGAGTATGCGAGGCAGAACGAAATCAGAATTGACGCAAAGTCGGACAAAAGCCAGAAGGATTGCAGCTTCGTCTCCCTCTTTCGCCTTTCGATCTTACCCAAAACTTCGCTCCCCCAGCTTTGTTTCTATCGAAGCTTTGATCTTTTCTTTGAAGTTCTCTTTTGTGAATCTGAGAGCGTTCTTTCTCATCGCATCCCCATCAAGCTTTTCCTTTCCGACTTTGACGAGAGCTTCGATCAGGGATTCAACGGTGTGCGGATAGAAGAAGAATCCTGTCTTCCCCTCTTCCACGGTCTCGAGGGCTCCTCCGGCTCCGTAAGCGACGACCGGCCTCCTGCAAGATTGCGCCTCAAGAGGCACTATTCCGAAATCCTCCTCTCCTGGAAGGATCACCGCCTTTGCGCCCGAGTAATACTTCGAAAGCGTTTGGCCATCAAGCCATCCGGTGAACTTCACATTCGGGCCCGCCTGCTTCTCAAGCCTCTTCCTTTCAACTCCATTTCCGACGATTACGAGAGGGGCATTGAGTCTTCTAGTTGCCTCAATGGCAAGGTCGATTCTCTTGTAAGGAACGAGTGCGGAAACAATGAGATAGTAATCACCAGGGTTTCCGTTTTCTACGAAGGTTTCCGTATCAACCCAGGGATGGATGACCTCGGAATCTCTCCCGTAGTACTTGGCAATCTTCTTCTTCACGTTCTCCGAATTGGCGATGAAGTGATCCACTCTCTGCGATGATGCCACATCCCACGTTCTCAGATAGCTCAGGACGACCGAAATGAATTTCCCCTTTATTCCGCGCTCCCTCTCGGGCCCGAAGTAGTCCCAATACATGTCCCATGCATACCTCATGGGAGTGTGACAGTAGCAGATGTGAGTAGTTCCTGGAAATGTGAGCACACCCTTGGCAACGCAGTGGCTCGAAGATATGACAAGATCGAATCCCCGCAGGTCGAACCGCTCGATGGCAGCCGGGAAAAGTGGAAGGTATTTCTGGTGAGATTTGAACGCGAAGGGAAGCTTCTCGATGAAAGATGTCTCGATACGGTGATCTTCTATGCTCTTCCAGATAGTTCCCTTCTTGTGAATCAACGTGAATACCGGAGCATCAGGGAAGAGCTCGCAGAAGGCGCTGAGGCACTTCTCCCCTCCCCTCATGCCGGTGAGCCAATCCTGGACAAGAGCAACTGACAGTTTTGAACCGCGCGCTGCTGCCTGATGCTGTCTCATTTCGGTGGTAGGCTTCCTATTGTCACTGGGGTTGCCGCGGATAGGCTGCAGCTGAGATCTAGCCGTTGTGGAGACGCATGATAGTCAGCTTGATCCGCGCGGTGAACAGCACAACCTATTTGACCACCCGCCATTATACACGATGCTTGGATTACTGGGACTCAGTTCCTTCATGGCCCGGAACGTCTCGGGTGCTGGGCCGAGCAGGTATTCTGTCAGAATTAGCGGCTAATGTGAAGAAATAAGACATTGTGTACAACTGTAAGGTAAGATGGCGTTGGAGCGAACATAATGAGATTCCTGGGTTCCTGTCTCCCCGAAAAGGGAGCGTCGCAGGGCAAGTTCCCCTCACCTTGATCCTCTCCCCGAGGGGGAGAGGTTGATGAGGGGCAGCGGAGCTCGTTATTCTATTTCAGGTAGAGGACCTTCTTGGCATAGTCCTGAATAGAGCCTCCAGGTCTATCGTTCCCTCAAGCGCAGCTCCTTGCGCCTTCCCAAGAGAAGATGAATTCACTAACGTTCCTGCCCCGTCAAACCAGCCGCACCAGTTGTTTGAATCTTCACCGCCGAGGAAGTAGTTCCAGGAAGCCACACTCCCGGACTTTGCCCAGGGTGCCGATTTCAAGCTTCCCGGCGAAGTCGAAACGAAAACGAAGTGATCCACACCGTTTGTAGATAGGACCCCCTGAGTGGCGAAGTAAAGAACCGTACCGCTCACACAAGCCCGCAGATCGATTCCGCTTGAACTTGCGATCTTCACAGCAGACGAATCGAGCACGCCGTCCATCACAAATTGAATGGTTCCCGATACGGGTACTGTCCAATCATCACCACTGTTATTGTCCCAATTCCCTCTCCCATCGTTGAAAACGAAATCGACGGAGGTTGCCTGAGACGGAATTGCATAGCGGTACTTCCAGTAATCTCTTTCGGCATCAAAAACCATTGCTGGGTCAGGCGTGAGAATGTCTTTCCACCCGCTATGTCCGATGCGGATGAAGACTCTGCTTGCTGTGTCAGGAAGCGTGCCATAAACCGCGCTGTAGAAGATGGAGAGAGTGTCGCCTAAAGAAGGAGTTTCCGGTTCCCAGAAGCAAGCCTCATCTCCACCGGCCCCGGTCCCGATCCAGACGTGCTGAATCGGAGTTCTCTTTACATTGCCCTGGCTATCTTCCGCTTCGACATGAACGATGTCGTTCAGATCAACAGGATGATCCTGAAGGTACTCTTCCACCGTTGTCGGCTCGTAGCCTCTTGAGACCGCCTGATGGCTGAAGCTTGATACATTCTCGTAGTAATAAGAGTATCCGCCTGACCAGGCGTTGTCTCCATCGTGGCTGAACAGAACAAGAATTGGGTGCGCCGGATCATTGAACCGGGCCATCGAGTCAATCTCACTCGTTCCGTACATGCCGTATCCTTCATTCCAACTCGGTGCCATCGCCGAAGGGATGACCAGGATCTTGTATTCCGTCCCGGTTCCGGGGTCGATGTACTTTGCGTAGTGCGGTCTTTCTGCGTATCCGGGCGGCACCTTTACGGCCACTCCTCTCGAAATGCTCGTTTTCGTGTAGGTGCCTTGAGGCGGATTTATCTTGTCGGCTTGGTTTGGCGGATCGCAGTTGTCCTCCTGGCCGGCGAACGGATAGTCTTTGCACGCCCTTGCAATGTGAATATCGGGGACCACCACCCAGTTGAATATGGAGAAAACATCACTCTGTGAATGTCCCAGAGTTACGGTTTCGAAAGCAGTCTCATATCTCCACGGATTCCACGTGCTTTTGTCAGGCCAGTAGATTGGCTGATGCATATGCCAGAGGTATGTCGTATGAATAGGAGCCGAGAAAAGGTAAGCCGGGACAGCAGCAAGCACCAGGATGGCAGAAAACGCTAGTATTTGAGTGGCCTTTGGCAAGTTCGGAGGTTCCAAGTCTGATGCCCGGGCCCATCCACGGGCGGTCCGATAAGGTACCAATACTTAAGAATATCACTTCTACGCGCCTCCTTCAAGCAAGCACAGGTAAAGGGGAGTTTCCCACGGCTTGGGGAGATAGGTATCTTTTCGCCCGGCACACGCTCGATGAATAAGATGCACTGCCCCGTATTTCCACTTGCCGTGTCTCTTAATATCCTCTAACTTGGGAATGGTATCCTTGCCGCTATTCGTTGGAACGGAATTGGGTGGAAAAGATCAAACGCCTAAGAGTTTAGTCCAATACGCGAGGAGAACAAACAATGACCAGAGCGAAGAAGTACGCTTTGATATCAGTTGTAATTCTGATGTCTGCAGGGGTGGTGTTGGCTGTTACATTGGCACCCCAAAAAATGAGGCACAAATCCGTTTTGAACCAGCAAGCAATAAAACTCCCTCAACCCAAGTACGATGGCAAAACCTCGGTGGAAAAAGCTCTGCTTGAGAGAAGGTCGGTCAGAGGTTACAACGATGAACCACTGACACTAGCTGAAGTATCACAGCTTCTGTGGGCAGCTCAGGGAATAACAGATTCAGCGAGAAGCTTCAGAACATCTCCTTCTGCTGGAGCTCTGTACCCGCTTGAACTCTATATTGTGGCAGGCAATGTGACCGACCTTTCACGTGGCGTTTACAAGTACAAGCCCCACGGGCGCGAACTGATAGAAGTGATGGAAGGAGATAGAAGAGCGGATCTATGCAACGTTGTTGTTCGCCAGTCTTTGGTTAAAGATGCCGCTGCAGTCATAGTATTCACAGCAGTTTATCAACGAACAACTGTGAAATATGGGGAGAGAGGCACAAGATACGCGCACATGGAAGTTGGCTGCGCGGCCCAGAATGTCTATTTGCAGGCAATCTCGCTAGAGTTGGGAACAGTATTCATCGGGGCCTTTGATGATGACAAAACGAAGAAGGTTCTGAATATGCCGGAAGAAGAACAGCCATTAGGTATGATGCCGGTAGGAAGGAAGCAAAACTCACAGTGAGGAAACAAGCTCAACGATTATGGAATCTGAGACCGGGAGCCCTTCTTCAGTTATGGAAAGATTGCCTCCCTTTTGACTGAGAAGCCCTTGTTCGGAAAGAGATGACACAAGCAGCATAAGAGATTCATTCTTTTCAGGAGGGATAGTTTCTCTTAGCGATTCAAGAGGGATGCCCTCTTTCATTCTCAAGCCGAGCATGAAGCTCTCTGTTAGAATCTCGCGGCTTGTCAGCACTTCCTCGTCAACCATTGGAACTCTCGAATCTTCCAAAGAGGAAAGATATTTCTCCAGGTCTGGATTGTTCCTCCATCTCTTCCCGGACAGATGAGAACAGGCAGACGGCCCTAGCCCAAGGTACTCGCCCCTTTTCCAGTAATTTATATTATGCCGCGACTCGAACGCTGGTCTGGCGAAGTTGGATGTCTCGTATCTTTCATAGTCATTCTGTTTCAGAAACTTCGAAACATGGAGAAGCATTCTTCTGGCGAGAGAGTCGGCCGGGAGATGGGCATACCCTGATGTAATGGCATGAGAGAGCGGTGTCATGCTCTCGGGCGTAAGAAGGTAGTACGATATGTGCTCGGGCAGCAGCGAGACCGCTTGTTCCAGATCTTCTTTCAGCAGCTCAGGATTCTGGCCAGGGATTCCGGCCATTAGGTCGATGGAGACGTTCTGGAATCCGGCTTCCCTCGCCCGCGAGTAAGCTGTCCTCGCCATGTCTGGGGTGTGAATCCTGCCAAGCGTGGAGAGCAGGGAATCCTGGAATGATTGAACTCCGATGCTCACTCTGTTTACCCCGAGTTTTCTGATTCCTCTGAGGAGCTCGACTGGCGAAGATTCAGGATTGAGCTCGACTGTGAATTCGACAATATCGCTTAGATCAAAGTTCCCGGAAAGACACCGGATAATATCGAGGAGACGCTCACCGAGAACGCCCGGAGTTCCGCCGCCGACATAGACCGTCGCAATCTTCCTCTGAGAGAGAAGATCCCGGTTGAGATCAATCTCACGTTTGAGACAAGCCGCAAACCTGCGCAGAAGGTCATCTTGTGGAACTACTGACATGAACGAACAGTAGCTGCACTTCTTTCTGCAGAATGGAATGTGGAGATAGAGTCCCAGGGATGAATCAGATGGCAATCCCCTCACCTCGGTCCTCTCCCCAGAGGGGAGAGGATGTGCTCGCTCATTTTATCAGGTGAAATAGCCTGCTGAATCTTGGTCTGAAATGCTCCCTGTCCCATGACCAGTAAAGGACGAGCGCCTCTCCCTTCACGAGTTTCTCATCAAGAGGACCCCAGAAGCGGCTGTCGTGACTGTTGTCGCGGTTATCACCCATCATGAAAAGGTATCCTTTTGGCACATAGAAAGGCCCAAAATTGTCTCTTGGGCTTTCGAATGCCGAGTATATGCGATCATCGACGTGCTTCACATAACCGGCGTTCTGCTTCCGTCCGTCTACATACATTTCTTTGTTCCGAATCTCTATCGTCTGCCCGCCAACGGCCACGCATCTCTTGATAAAATCCCTCTTCGGGTCTTCGGGATATTTGAAGACAATTATATCTCCCGGCCTCGGCTCTCTGATTTTGGGGAGATGCCAGTTGGTGAAAGGGACCTGTGCGCCATAGATGAACTTGCTGACAAAAAGGAAATCCCCCTCGAGAAGAGTATCGGTCATCGAACCAGTCGGGATCCTGAACGCTTGAATAATGAAGGCCCTCACGAAAAGCGTAACGACAATCGCAAGGGCAATCGCCTCGAGATACTCTCTGACTGTGCTTTTCAAAGACCGTTTCTTGAGCTCTTTCCTATTTGCCACGGCTCCCTCCTACCCGGTTTCCCTGCTTCTCAAGACGGAAAGGAAAGCTTCCTGGGGAATGTCAACACTCCCAATCCGTTTCATCCTCTTCTTCCCTTCCTTCTGCTTTTCAAGCAGCTTTCGTTTTCTTGTGATATCTCCTCCATAACATTTTGCCGTCACGTCTTTTCTCAATGCCGAGATTGTTTCTCTCGCGATCACTTTGCCGCCGATACTTGCCTGTATGGCAATCTGGAACATGTGCTTCGGGATAAGTTTCCTCAGAGCGGACGCTATGGTTCTCCCTCTCTCGTATGCCTTCTCGTCGTGGACGACCTGGGAAAGCGCATCGACCGGGTCGCCGTTGAGGAGTATATCAAGTTTCACGAGTTTTGATTCCCTGTGGGCTGCATACTCATAGTCAAATGATGCATATCCCCTTGAAACGGATTTGAGCTTGTCGTAGAAATCGACAACGATCTCGGACAACGGCATTAGATACTTGAGTCTCACCCTGTCTGCTTCAAGAAACTCCATGCTCACATATATACCTCTTTTCTCCTGTGCAAGTTTCAGAATTCCCCCGAGATGCTCAGGCGGCGTAATAATCTCTGCGCTGACGTAGGGCTCCTCAATTCTGTCAATTCTGCCCGGGGCAGGCATGTTGACGGGGTTGTGGACCATGATTGAAGTACCGTCTTTCAAAACGACTCTGTAACCGACGCTGGGAAATGTAGCGACGAGGCTGACATCATACTCCCTCTCGAGGCGTTCCTGCACAATCTCAAGATGGAGAAGCCCGAGAAACCCGCATCTGAAACCGAAACCGAGCGCCACAGAACTTTCCGCTTCATATGATAGGGATGCATCGTTGAGCGACAGTTTGCCAAGTGCATCTCGCAAGTTCTCGTATCCCTCAGCGTTTACGGGATAGAGCCCGCTGAATACCATCGGTTTCATCTGACGGTATCCGGGAAGCGCTGTGGGCGCCGGATCACCCTCCTCGCCGATGGTGTCTCCGACCTTTGCATCCTGTATATCCTTGACCCCGGCCACAATGTAACCGACATCACCGGCATGAAGTTCATCAACCGGCGTCATCGCCGGCTTGAAGATTCCAACTTCAACAACCTCAAAACTCTTCATCGAGGAAAGGAGGACGATCTTTTTCCCTGTCTTCACGGAGCCGTCGAAGATTCTCACGTAGGGCACAACACCTCTGAACTGATCGAAAACTGAATCGAAGATCAGCGCCTTGAGAAAACCTCTCGAACTGCCGGGCGGAGAAGGGACTCTCGTTATTACCGCTTCAAGAATCTCTTCCACTCCTGTCCCCTCCTTCGCGCTTGCAAGTACTATTTCGTCTTCCCTGGAGCTGAGCACATCAATCATTTCTTTTACTGTGTTCGAGATGTGAGCCGTTGGGAGGTCGATTTTATTAATCACGGGAACAATTGCAAGGTTCGCATCCCTGGCCAGGAAGAGGTTGCTTATGGTCTGCGCCTCGACTCCCTGGGATGCATCAACGAGAAGAACTGCGCCCTCGCATGCCGCCAAACTTCTCGACACTTCGTAGCAAAAATCAACATGACCTGGGGTATCTATCAGATTCAGAAGGTACGTGTTCCCATCCTTTGCCTTGTAATGCATAGTGACGGGGTGCGATTTTATTGTTATGCCCCGCTCTCGTTCGAGATCCATGTCGTCCAGAACCTGCTCCTTCATCTCGCTCTTCGGGATTGCTCCCGTAAGCTCGAGAAATCTATCCGCAAGGGTGGACTTGCCATGGTCAATATGGGCAATTATGCAGAAGTTTCTTGTATTTGAGTTTTCTTCCATCTTCGATTCTAGAATGTCTTTCTCACCACTACTGCTACGGCCTCCCCGCTGCGGCGTATGACCGCAAGGTCAACGGCAGTTTCCCTCGCTACCTCTTCGTCAAAACCTCTCAGATGTGCGTCAACGTACGCATCAACGAGGCTCAATACTGTGGTACCAGCAAGCCACCAGATGTAATTGCTTCGCCTGTCGTAATGAAAGGCGTAGAGGTCAAAGTAACGTACTTGCTCGGGGTAGGTGGCGGCGCCAACATGCTTCGTCCAATAGTCATTCACCTTTCTGTTCTCATCATAGATTTTGAAAGCCAGTGCGCCTTCGAGAAGGAACACGCCCGCTCCCTTCAAGTACTTATGGTTGTGAACCTGTCCCCATCCAGGAATAACGCCGGACCTCATCATCACAAAAAATGGAGTACCGAAAAATCCCGCCTTCGAGGTGTCCACGGTCGAGACGGCAGCAGGAGATCCTTGCGCCAAGACGCAAAGCAGGAGAGCAGCCAGAAGCGCCACACGCAAGCCTTGCTGTGACCACGAACGAGATGGCGGGAACGCGTGGGAATCGAACCCACCCCGGACGGTATTGGCGCCCGACTTAAGGATTTGAAGTCCTCGGGGCCCACCAGAGCCCATTCGCTCCCGGCCAATCGCAGAAGACACTGAGAAAACCTCTATTCCGGAACCCCCTTCCACGCACTCGCTGCTAGAAAACCTCAACCAGCGCCTTCTTTCTTCTCACCACTTCCCCGACAAGCGCCGCGTCCCTTATCCCGCTCTTTCGAAGTTCTTTCAATAGAGCTTCTGTCCGCTTCTGACTGATGCTGATCAGGAGGCCGCCGGAGGTTTGCGGGTCAAAGAATATCAGAGGGGATAGCCCCGCCGCAGAGCTGTGGATCAATACGTCTCTTTTAAGAAATTCCTTGTTGGATATTGTCCCGCCGGGAACGGACTTTTTCTCAACAAGCTCGCGGACTCCTGGAAGAACCGGGATTTTTGCCGAATAGAATCTAAGAGTCACTTTGCTTGCCCGTGCCATCTCCCAGGCATGGCCTCCGAGACCGAAACCCGTGATGTCCGTACAGGAATCAGCGCCGAACTTACACATCAATCTCGAAGCAGTGGAATTGAGCGACGACATGACACGGGTCACCGTTCTTCTGCCATTTTCCGACAAGATTCCCATTTTGAGCGCAGTTGTGAGAACACCGGTGCCGAGAGGCTTTGTGAGTATCAAAGCGTCTCCCGGCTTGGCTCCGGCATTGGACACGATTTTCCTCGGATTGACTGTCCCTGTGACGGAAAAACCGAATTTGAGCTCATTGTCCTTCACAGAATGACCGCCTACGAGCACTGTGCCTGCTTCCCTGAGTTTGTCGGTCCCGCCCTTCAGAATTCTTGCGAGGACTCCGATATTCTTTCTTTCGCTCGGAAAGCAGACTATGCTCATTGCAGTGAGCGGAGTTCCTCCCATGGCGTACACATCACTGAGGGCGTTCGCCGCAGCTATCATCCCAAAGTCATACGGATCGTCCACGACCGGCGGAAAGAAATCGACTGTTTGGACAATAGCCAGGTCTTTCCCGATTTTGTAGACGCCGGCATCATCCAAAGTGTGAAGCCCGACCAGGAGCCGCTTGTCCTTCTGCTTTGGGACTGTCTTAAGGACTTTCGAAAGGTCCGCCGGACCCAGTTTTGCCGCTCAGCCTGCGCAGGAGACTTCCTGCGTCAGCCGGCTCAGTTCCTCTTTGGTCACCGCCATCTCCTCTTATTGAGGTGAAGTCTACTCCTACTCCTTTTCTGATTGAGCCCAGCCTCCTGATTCTTCCTGGAGCTGGGCTTCCGGGTAGCTCACTCTGGAGATTGCCTGCTGCTCGGGCCTCCTAGTGCTGTGTCACATAAACTCACGGACTTATTATGGGGTGACCCAGCACTTTCACAGGGGCTATCGCCCCTATGACGTTTCGAAACTTGCCACCGGCAACTTTCGCAACTGTAACCCCTTAGGGGGTCGGGCTCGACCCCCTAAAACCCCCAGCAGTGCACCGTTCAGCGGCAATGTGAATGTCAACTTACTTATGTTACGGTGCACTAGCCCATGGAATAGGAGGTCGCAGGGCCTCAACTCACTCCTTCACTGCGACTACCTCAATTTCGACGAGGGCAGATTTCGGTAGTCCCTTCACGGCCACGCAGCTTCTCGCAGGACGAAAGTTCAGGAAATGTGTTGAATAGATATTGTTCATGCTTTCGAAATGTTCCATTCCGGAGAGGAAGACTGTGACTTTTACCACATTGTCAAAATTCATCGCTTCTGATGAGAGCAGGTTTTTCACATTGGTCAGAGCCTGCCTGACCTCTGCTTCAATGCCGCCCGCCACCAGGCTCCCTGTCTGCGGGTCGATTCCGAGTTGTCCGGAAAAGAAGAACATCCTTTTGGGCTCGACCTGGATTCCCTGGCTGTAGGGCCCGATTGCGGCCGGGGCTTGGTTAGTCCTAATCTCTCTCATACTGTTTTCCCCTCATTCTTCTCATGGTCCCGGGACAATTCCAGCGGCCGTGATGCGAGCTGAGCGGCACGCCTATGCAGAGGGCAAGCCGCAAGGCCGCGAATCTGTGTCCGCTCCAGCGGGCTCATCGGTCACGCTCTCCCATTCTTCTGCTATTCGACTGTGACGGATTTCGCAAGATTCCTCGGCTGGTCAACATCACATCCTCTCTTTACTGCGATGTAATAGGCAAGCAGCTGGAGAGGAATCACCGAAAGCAGCGGCGTAAGAAGCTCAACCGTCTCGGGAATGTAAATGACATGATCAGTCTTCTTCGAGATTTCTTTGTCTCCTTCGCTTGCGATTGCTATGATTCTGCCCTTTCTAGCTTTGACTTCCTCCATGTTGCTCATTATCTTCTCGTACGCGCTGTCCTTTGTGCAAATGAAGACCACAGGCATGTTCTGGTCGATCAATGCAATGGGCCCGTGTTTCATCTCAGCGGCAGGATATCCTTCCGCGTGGATATATGAGATCTCCTTGAGCTTGAGCGCCCCTTCAAGGGCGACTGGGAAGTTGTATCCCCTTCCGAGATAGAGGAAGTTCTCGTGCCTGTAGTACTCCTCGGCAATGGATTCGATCTCCTTGTTCTTCTTCAGAATCTGCTCCATCTTCCCGGGTATCCTCAGAAGCTCGGTCACAATCTGCTTTCCGGTATCTCTGGACATGGATTTGAGCCTTCCGAGGAGCACCGTGAGAACGGCAAGCGCCACCACCTGAGACGTGAATGCTTTGGTTGAGGCAACGCCTATCTCGGGACCCGCATGGATGTAGATTCCTCCGCTTGCCTCCCTTGCGATCGTGCTGCCGACGACGTTACAGATTCCCCATGTCTTTGCACCCTTGCGCTTGGCCTCCCTCATTGCGGCCAGGGTGTCAGCGGTCTCGCCGGACTGGCTTATCACGATGACAACGGTGCCGTCTCTTATGACCGGGTTTCTGTACCTGAACTCGGACGCGTACTCGACTTCGACCGGGATTCGGGCATGTTCCTCAATCATGTACTCGCCAATCGTAGCCGCATGCCACGAGGTCCCGCAGGCGGTGATAATTATCCGGTTGACCGCCCTCAGTTCGGACTCGGCCGCATTAAGCCCGCCGAGTCTTGCTCCACCGTCGTCAAGGATCAGCCTTCCCCTCATTGTGTTCTTTATGGACTGTGGCTGCTCAAAGATCTCTTTCAACATGAAATGCTTGAACCCGGCCTTCTCGGCCATTTCAAGATTCCACTCAACCTCCTCAATGGTTTTATGAACCTTCTCGTTTTCAATCGTGGACGTGCTGAATCCCTCGGTGTCAATCACCACGAGCTCCCTGTCATCAAGATAGATGACCTGGTTGGTGTGTCTGAGGACGGCGGAAACGTCTGAGGCGAGGAAATATTCTCCGCGGCCGATTCCAACCACCAGCGGACTGCCATTTCTTGCACCCACGACCCTGCCAGGTTCCTTCGAACATATGACTGCAATGCCATAGGTTCCTTCGACCATCGTGAGGGTCTGTCGAACCGCTTCGACAAGGTCTCCGGAGTAGTATTTCTCTATGAAATGAGCAAGGACTTCGGTGTCGGTCTCGGTCCTGAACTTGTGCCCCTCGCTCTCCAGTTTGCTCTTCAGCACCATGTAATTCTCGATGATTCCGTTGTGGACAACCGCAATCTCTCCCTTGCAGTCAAGATGCGGATGGGCATTCTCATCCGTCGGCTCACCATGGGTCGCCCACCGCGTATGTGCGACCCCCGACGTCCCAGACATCGGGATTGAGAGAAGTTTTGCCTCGAGGGTTGCAATCTTCCCGGCCGTTTTCTCGATTAGGACTCCATCCTTTCCGATAATCGCTATGCCAGCCGAATCATATCCGCGGTACTCAAGCCTCTTTATGCCTTCGAGGAGAATAGGCTTGCACTCTTTCTTGCCGACATAAGCCACAATTCCACACATTGCTTTTCTCCTTTACAGCCTTCGGTTGCCAGATCCAAACGGCCCGCAAACTAAGTTCGTATCACCGTTCTTGACAAAGTCTCATGATGCACGCTCTTCGTGATCCGCTTTTCTCTCACGCCCCGGTCTTTCCAAGACTGGAAATGGCTTCCCCGACCATTGCCTCTGCTTTTCCTTTTACCCTGGCCTCTCCCATGATCCTGACAACCGGCTCAGTCCCGGATTTTCTAACGTGAAGCCAGCCATCCTCAAAAAAGAGTTTTATCCCATCGGTCCTATCTATGCTTGTGGGAGCAAAGGCACCAAGCAGGACTGCCTCAACTTCTTTGAGCGGCTTTTCGCAGGTAATCTTCTCCTTCACCATGAAGTACTTTGGAAGGGAATCGAGGAGAGTATCGGAGTCGCCTCCCCACTCAAGCAAAGCCTGAAGAAAAAGGGCCGAGGCGGCAATTCCATCCCTGCCCCAGTTTACCTGTGGAAGAATCACACCGCCATTCCCCTCTCCGCCTAAAATTGCACCGTGCTTCCTCATGAGCTCGACCACGTTTCTTTCACCGACTTTTGATCTCACCACTTTGCAGCCGGCCCGGCTGGCGATCTCATCGACAGCAGATGTCGTGGAAGCGTTCACAACGAGCGTGCCTCCCAGTTTCGTGAGAATGAGTCTGGAGGCAAGCACAATGGAGTTCTCTTCTCCAAAAGGTCTTCCACTGCTCGCTACGATACTGATTCTATCCCCGTCAGGGTCAAAAGCAAAGCCAATATCCGCCCCTCTTTTCTTCACCTCGTCACCAAGCATACCGATGTTCTCAGCCACCGGTTCCGGGCCGCGAGGAAACTCCCCGCTCAGGGAATCAAAGATCAGGTTTACCTTGCAGCCGAGCTCGCTCAGCAAAACGGGAAGCACGGTAGATGCGGCTCCATTTACGCAGTCGGCAACCACTGAGAAGTTCCTTTTTCTCAGACCCCAGACATCGATGGCCTTGGATTCGGTGATTCTTCTTACGTGCCGGTATGGAGCCCACGCATTCGGCCAGGATTCTCCAAGCGACTTGTATCCCTTCCACGCAAACCCGTCGCGGCCCTCGGCAAGAGACACGACTTCCTTCATTCCCTTCTCATCCAGGAAACTTCCATCACCGGAGACAAATTTCAGGCCATTCCACTCAGGCCCGTTATGGCTGGCAGTAATGATGATGCCGCCCTTCGCTTCGGCTTCTCCGACCATACAGAGAACGGTTGGTGTGGGCACAATTCCCGTATCGATGCAGTGACATCCGACGGATGATAGTCCGGCGAGGACTGCCCGGACGAGTGTTCTGCCGGACGGTCTGGTATCTCTGCCGACTACTATCCTTCCGGCACCGCGAGTCGTCCCAAAGGCTGAACCAAGCCTGAGCGCAAAGTCGGACGTCAGGGATTCCCCGACAATGCCTCTTACGCCGGAGACGCTCACAATCGGATCAGCAGTCACATTTAGCCTCTTCTCGCATTATCCAATTCACAACTCGGTAAGGAACAAGCATCTGGAGCTGGTGAGCGGAATCCTCCTCCCCCGTCGCTCCCGCTCCTCCTCCGTCGCCGGCCGCCCTCGCTTCATCCTCCACAGGAGGCGCTCGGGTCGGCTTCGATTCCTCTCAGTACTTGAGAGACTGTCTGTACGTGGAGCTGGTGAGCGGAATCGAACCGCTGACCTACGCATTACGAGTGCGTTGCTCTACCTGCTGAGCTACACCAGCTTCTCCGTTTGAACTTTGCCCTGATTCGGCGAGGCATGTGCAGGCCTTAAGCCAGGGAACAGCAGCCGGAACCCGAGGACGGTCTTTGCAGGCCTCGTGGGCTTCAAGAAATGGTGCGACCCCGCAGAATTGAACTGCGGACACCCAGATTTTCAGTCTGGTGCTCTACCGACTGAGCTAGGGTCGCACACCCGTATGCAAGACCTTTCTTAGCATGGAGAAGGGCTTCTGGTCAAGGGAATTCAAACAGGACTATGGGCGGCAGAAATCCAACTGCTGCACTTCTCAGACCTAACAACAGAATGAGTGACTACAGTTCTATTCACACAGACGTACTCGCCGGCTTCTCTTCGAGGATGCTCTTCACTGTCTCACGAAGAACCGACGTGTCCGACGATTTCACGAGATAAGCATCCGCTCCCCAGGTGGCAAACTCCCTCTGGAAGTTAGGATACGCCGAGTTTATCACCACGTGGATGTCTTTCTTCACCTTGAGCATTTCCCCGAGTATTTCGAGGCCGCTCATCCCGCTCAACCTGATGTCAAGAACAACAAGATCCGGCTTCTTTTCTTTGAAGACTTCCAGCGCTTCATCGCCACATGATACAGGAAGGACTTCGTAGCCGTCATCGGAGAGCTCGCTTGTGTAGAGAAGTCTCAGACTGTCATCATCCTCAACTACCAAAACTTTCTTCACCCTGCCACCTCCTTCCTTGAGCCATCAGAAGCCGCCCGCCGCTGCCGTCTAATGAAACGAAGGCATTTGGAAAGACCAAGGCCGGCTCCCCAAAACTAGGACGGGTTCATCCACTTCATTCTCCCGCGTCTGTCGGTGTTTGACGACCGTCTATCCGACATCCTCCTTCTATCTTCATTGCCTTTGATGGGAACGCTCACAGTGAAAATCGCGCTCCAGTCGCCTTCGCTGCGGGCATTGATTTCTCCGCCGTGCTCCCGTACGATCTGATACGCGACGGCAAGTCCAAGACCGGAACCGTGTTTCTTGGACGTCGCAAATGGAACAAAGATCCTGTCCAGCATCTCGCCGGGGATCTTTGGCCCGTCGTTGGCAATCTCCACGAGCACGTCGGCCTGCGTGAGACTGCTTTCGACTCTAAGCCTTCCCCCCTTCGGCATGAACTCCAGGGCATTCTGAAATATGTTCAGGAAGACCTGCTTCATTTTGTCCGCATCAAGAAGGAGCTTCGGAAGATCAAGCGAGAATTTCTTGAGAAGTCTTGCCTTCTTCTTCGCAATGTCATCCGAGATCAATTGGAGAGTCTCCTGGATGATTGCATTCATGTTTTCAAGCTTCAGGGTCGGTCTGGAAAGCTGGGCAAACTGAAGTTGCTCCGTCAGAATCCTCTCGAGCCGGTCGGTTTCTCTCACGATTACCTGAAGATATTCTCTGTTCGGGTCCTGTTCTCCCATGTTCTTGGCTGCCCTTCTGGCAAAACCGCCAATTGACGCCAGGGGATTCCTTATCTCGTGGGCGACCTTTGCGCTCATCTCACCAAGAGCCGCCAGCTTCTCGGAGTGAAGGAGAAGCGCCTGGGTCTCCCTCAGTCTTGCCTCACTCCTCCTTACCTCATCAAACAGCCTGGCGTTTTCAACCGCGACCGAGGTTTCATCTGCAAGAATAGTAAGGAACTGCTCGTCATTCCTGTTGAAAGTCGGTGACTCAAAGATGTTCCGTCTCTCTTTTCCGTAAACGGCTATCGCACCTATCGTGCGGCTTTTTGAGACAAGCGGAACGACAAGAAACGAGAACCCGGGTTTTTCCCAGCCGGAGAACCTTTCATCTTCGGAAGAATTTCTTACGAGTAGAGGGGTGCCCTCGGAGACAGACCAGGCGGCAGCCTCTTCAAGAAGCGGAATGGCAGATTCCAGTTCGCTGCTGTCCTTCTCGGCGAATCTCGCGATGGCCGTGAGCTCATCCTCGTTCTGGGTAAGCCAGATGACGCTCCCTCTTGCACCAAGCACCGTGGACGAGACCTTTGCGACAGTGACCAGCTCGCTCCTCAAATCCATCATTGAGATGATCTTCTTCCCCATCTCCTGGAGTGTTGAGATTTCCGAAAGTCGTCTTTTTACGTCGGCGTATGTTCTGGCGTTGTCGAGCGCCAATCCTACCTGGTGCGCGACTGAGGAAAGGATCGCGCAGTCCTCCTCCAGGATGGGCCTGCCAGTGTAATGGTTGTCCGCAACGATGACTCCCACCGGTTTCACTTTTGTCACTACTGGAGTGACCAGAAACTCTCTCGACTCGAAAACCGCATTGAATCTTGCGCTTACCCGCGGGTCAAACGGGGCATTCCTTACGATCACGCACTGCTTCTCAAGAAGAGAATCAACTGTTACGTCAGTATCCCTCTCGAGCGGGAAACTCAGAGTCTGCACCAGGCTCGTGAGAGGACTTTTCTCTGCGAGCTGAGCATCTTCCGCAGCCATTGCCGCAAATGCCTCAAACGGGAGAGACGATTTTCCCAACTCCTCCCAGACTCTTGCTGCCTCTTCCATGTTCTTCGGACCGACACCCATCTTGCCCTCAAGGACTCCGTTTTCCTCGTCAACGAGGAAAATTAGAGCTCTGTTGAAACCAAGCGCCGTCCCGGTCGTCACTGAGGTAAGTGCGATTTTCAGAATCTTCTCGACCTCCATGGTGCTGTGGAGAAGATTCATTATTCTGAATATCAGGGAAAGTTCTTCGAGCTTCTTGTTGAGAAGCACACACTTCTCTTCAAGAGCATCCTTTGAGGTTATGTTGGTCTCCACTGACGGATTTCCCCCGCAGAAGACAGCCTTGTCCTGGAAGCCCCTTCGTCACGCTCAGATTAGGAAACAGACTGTGCCATGTCAACTGTAATGCTGCTAGGACCAGCGACTGACCACCTTCCTAGGATTAAATCGGCTAAGCCAGGAGCTAGCTTGAGAGGATTCAACGCCTGAGCCAGGGTCTGATTCCCCAAACAGGCTTAGAGATGTGTCCCCGAATTCGGAGCATGCCCCGTTTCTCCTTGACATGGTACTTCATTCACCATAATCTCTTTCAAGTTCAACGATTCCATGGAGCCCGGTCAAGAATCTCTGAGATCGGAGCACCGGTTCTTGATCCTGTCAGAACCCATTCGACGTAAACAGAGACGGGGATCTCAAACTGGCTTTCTTCAGACGGAGGTCGCGCAAGATGGAGAAACAGCAGCCGATTCCGCAGCCGCAGATAAGCGTGGAGCTTGGCGAGAAAGAGGCCGAAGGCATCTATTCCAACATTGCCTTCATAGCGCACTCGCCTTCCGAATTCATAATCGATTTTGCGAGATTCATGCCCGGCGTTCCGAAGAGCAGGGTTTACGCCAGAATCGTGATGACCCCCCAGCATGCGAAATCCCTTCTCAATGCCCTGGACACGAACATAAAGAAGTTTGAGGAACAGTACGGGCCGATAAAGATTTTCCCAGGCGAACCCTCGAAGAAGGACATCGGATTCTGAAAACTAAGAACCCTCTCGGCTACTTCTCTTTCGTCCTCCATTCACACATTCCGTATGTTATGTCGCACGGCAGGTGGCCTCACGGCACTGACTGGCTGAATGAGGCATCCGCCGAATCTTACATTCCTCTTCTCAATGTCTTGACCTCGATTCTCGAGAGGGGCGGGAATCCCTCCTGCGCAGTCGGCTTGACACCAGTCCTTTGCGAGCAGCTCTCAAGTCAGGCCTTCAAAGAGGAGTTCACGGCATATCTCGAAAACAGACTGGAGGCAGTGAGAAATGACAGGAAGGACTTTTCTGGTTCGGGGAAGACAGAGTTCAACGCGCTCACGGCTTTTTGGGAGCGGTTCTACGAAAATGTCCTTAGGAGCTTCAGGGAACGTTATTCGGGAGACATAATCGGAGGTTTCCGCAGACTCCGCGATGAGGGAAGCGTCGAAATTCTTACTTCGGCGGCGACTCACGGCTATCTCCCTCTTCTCGGCACGGATGAGGCAGTCAAGGCGCAGATCCTCGTCGGAAAGAGTTCCTACATGAGACACTTCGGTGAGGAACCGAAAGGCATCTGGCTGCCAGAGTGTGCCTACAGGCCCCGCTACCACTGGACGTCCCCGGTTTCGGACAAACTTTCCTTTGAGAGAAGAGGTGTAGAAGAATTTCTGGGCGAGGCTCACATCAAGTTTTTCTTCGTTGATTCCCACATGTTGAAAGGCGGGAAGGCGATTGGAGTCTATCTTGACAGGTTCAAGGCGCTCAAGGAGATGTGGGAAAGATCTATTCTGGAGATGGTTGAGAAGCCTGTTCAGGAGAGGTCACATCTTGTCCCCTACCTTGTTTCTTCACCATCTGAACCTCACCTGAGAGAGCCAATCTCGTTTTTCACCAGGGACCCCAGAACGGCAGTGCAGGTGTGGAGCGGCGAGCGCGGCTACCCGGGAGACGGCAACTATCTTGAGTTTCACAAGAAGCATTTTCCGGGAGGAATCCGGTACTGGAGGGTGACTGCCTCAAAGAGTGACCTTGCGAGAAAGGAAACCTACGTGCCGGAGAATGCATTCGGAAGAATCCCTGAGAATGCTATGCACTTCGTTTCGCTTGTGAAAGAAGCTCTGATCGGACACCACAAGAGATTCGGAACGCCAGGAATGCTCTGTGCTCCCTATGACACCGAACTTCTTGGCCATTGGTGGTTCGAAGGAGTTCAGTGGTTTGAGACTGTGCTGAGAATAATCGATGAGGATGACATGATCGAGGCGCTCAGCCCTCGCAGGTATCTGGAGAAATTTCCTCCCCGGACCGTTGTCTCTCTCCCGGAAGGATCGTGGGGCGAAGGCGGGTTTCATTATGTCTGGCTGAACAGTTGGACAGAATGGACATGGAAGCTTATACATGAGGCGGAACTATCGATGAATTCAATCTCGGCGGAAGCCAGGCAGGCGGATCGAAGCGAGTTCTACAGGGTTCTCAAACAGGCAATAAGAGAACTTCTTCTCCTGGAATCATCCGACTGGCAGTTTCTTATCTCGACCTGGAGTGCAAGAGACTACGCCGAAGGAAGAGTTGAGAGGCACTACGAAGACTTCACAAGTCTAATAAGACTTCTGGAGAAACTGAAACACGGGGAGAGGCTCTCCGTGGAAGAAATCACTTTCCTGTCATCCGTCGAAGAAAGAGACAACCTCTTTCCTGATATTGACCCTCTTCAATACTCCCGGGCTCCTTAAGTTCTCGCGTGGGCCGGCTTCACGCCCAGAAGCGTTTCAACAGTCTCGATGAGTTCCTCCATCTTGAACGGCTTGTAGAGGTACCCGTCGGCCTTTGCCCAGGTGGATATGAACTCTTCCCTTTCGCTGGAATCCAGTTTCCTGGCGGTGAGGATGACGATTTTCATGTCGCGGCGGATACTGCCTTTTTCAATCTCCTCCTTGAGAATCCTCGAGATCTCATAACCATTTTGACCCGGAAGCATCACATCGAGGACTATCAGATCCGGCGATTCCCTTCTGGCAATGTCGAGAGTCTCTGCTCCGTTTCTTGCAAGCAGCACATCGAACCCGTTCAGCTCAAAAACGTGCCTCAGTGTTGTTAGAACGTCCTCCTCGTCGTCCACCACAAGTATTCTGCCTCTCTTCATCTTCTCACCCCCTGACCGGTGGCGGTACCTTCTTCCGCCTTATTTATTCATCGGCATGATGTGCCAAAGAGTTAACTCTGTTAGCGGCAATCGAATCTGAAACTTTGGGTCTTATTTGGGTGAGGTTTTCCAGCGTCTGTGCAGCCAGTACCAGTGGTCGGGATACTGCCTCACATATTTCTCAATGACGGAGGTGTAAAGCTGAGTGTACCGTTCGATGTCGCGTTGCTCGTCGCCGCTCGGTTCCGGATAGACGGGCTTCTCCAGGATCACCGTGTGCTTTCCACGCTCCCCCCGCACTATGGAGCACACTATTATTGGAGAACCGGTCCTCAGGGAGAAGGCCGCGGGACCGAAAGGAGTTGAAGCTTTTCTTCCAAAGAAGTCGACGAAGACCCCCTTCCTTCCTGCGTCCTGGTCCGAAAGCAGCGCAACAAATTCATTCGATCTGAGAGTCTTGAGAACCTTTCTCATGCTGATTCCCATCGGAATTATCTTGATGCCGCACGCTTCCCTGTATCTGTTCATCATATTGTCAACTGCCCTGTTACTCTGTTCGCCTACAAGAAAACTCACAGGAAATCCGTAGGCAAAAAACGACGCGCCCATTAACTCCCAGCTCCCGAAATGCCCTGCCACAAAGAGCCCGCCCTTGCCCGCGGCCATGGCATCCCTCAGATGCTCAAGGCCCTCAATCCGGACAAGCTTTCTGATAGTCTCGGGTTTCGTGACCGGGAATCTTCCGAATTCTATGAAAGTCTGGCCGATATTCTCGTAGCACCGCTTCGCAATCCCCACTATCTCCTCGCGGGTTTTCTCTTTTCCGAAGGCCGCTTCAAGATTCGCAATGGTGACACGCTGCCTGGCACGGACGAGGTTGAAGGCAGTTTTCCCTATGAGGCGTCCTGCAAAGAGAGAAGCCCGCAACGGCAGGATGCAGCCCAGTTTCACAACGGAAAGGACCAGGAGGTATTCGATGAAATGCGACACCCGTCTCATCACCAGATGAACCTTCCCAGAAAGCTCTTCTTCAGTTTGACGGCATTCTCCGGACAGATTTCATGGCAGCACATGCAGTCAATGCACTTGTCGTAGTCAAACTTGAGCGATTTCTTCTTGACCCTTATGGCAGATACCGGGCAGTTGCTGACACAGATCTCGCACAGAGTGCATTTCTCCCTGTCTTCGACTGGCCTTATCCAGGCAAGTCCTCCCAGTGCACGAATTGCAAATGGAGCAAGATTGCGGTAAGTCCGGTTTGATGGAAGAGAAAAGCCGTCAATCATAAGATCACGAAACTGCGGACCGGCAATCCGGATTTTGTCAAGGTTCGCACTTCCCAGCCCCATTCTTTCGGCCATGTCGAGAATCTTCATCTCTTTTCTCGAAAGGCCAATCAATCGTGAGACAACGGCGTCGAGCGCAACCGCATCCTCGCTTGCCACGAGCATCCCGGTCTCTCTCAGTTTTCCTGATGCCGGCCCGTCGCCCTCCATCGCGACAACGGCGTCCATCACGGTCAGTGCGGGCCTAACAAGTGAGAACACGTCTGCAAGAACCTGGGAGAATTGCGTCACTGAAGGCTGAGATTTATGGAACCCGCTTTTCTGAAATCCCGGGAGAATGCCAAAAGTGTTCTTGAGAGCGCCTGTATAGAGCACAAGAGAGTGAGTCTTGAGCTTCGGAACATTGATTACAAGATCGACGTTTATGACCGGCTTCGCAACATAGTATTTGCTTCCGTTTACGGACATTTCCACAGTGCCGCTTGATTCAAAGTTCACCAGGTCGACCCTTTCCTCCCTTGAGACATCGAGCATCCCTGTCTCCCGCCACAACCGTTCTATCCCTTTTTCCGCCCCGGCCGGGCTGTCTCCTATCACCGGAACTCCGCCTTCCTCTTTGACCATCGCGCAGAGACACCGTACAATGACCGGATGTGTTGTAATGCCCCTGTCAGGGTTCCTCGCTGAGAGAAGGTTAGGCTTGACGAGCACTGTGTCACCGTGTCTCACGAATTTCTCCATGCCTCCAAATGGATGAAGGCAGTATCTTAGCGAATCGGATATTTCTTCTCTTGTGTAGCCCCTTGAGCGGGCAACTGCCACAACAGGCTCTTTCACTTTGTGCGTTGACCTCCATTACTTCCTAAAGGTAACCGGGCCGCGCGGAATCGGGGCCTTATTCTAAAGATATTTCCAGGAATTCTTTCAACAGCGTCGTCGAGCTCCAGCCTGACAAGCGCAGAGAGAATGACGTTGGCTGGTAAGGCCGTCTCCTCGACTATGGAATTTATGTCCATAGGTCCTGAATGAAGCGCATCGAATATCCTTTTGTCAACTCCATGAAGGTCGTGGCGCTTGCTTTCAGGTCTCCTCTCCGGGGGCGCAGAGGTCCCCGGAATCCTGCTAACGACGTCGGATGCCGAAAGAACTGGAATTGCGCCTCTCCTGAGAAGCGTGTTACTGCCGGCTGTTCCAGGGAAAGTCGGGTCTCCCGGAACCACAAAGATGCGTTTCCCCTGCGATTCCGCACTACGTGCGGTCGTAAGTGAACCGCTCCTCATACCGGCCTCGATAACGACAATCCCGAGGGTCAGCCCGCTGATGAGCCGGTTCCTCCTTGGAAAATTGTATCTCGTGGGCGGAGTGCCCGGAGAAAATTCGCTCAAGACGCATCCCTTCTCTGCAATCGATTCCATAAGGCCTCTATTCTCGACCGGATAAGGAACATCAATTCCCGTGCCGAGGACTGCTACTGCGTATCCTCCTCCCTCCAGGGTTCCCCTGTGCGCCTCAGAGTCTATCCCGCGGGCCAGACCGCTCACGACTCCGATCCCCGAAAGTGCAAGACTCCTCCCCAGCTCATAGGCCATACTTCTCCCGCTTGCTGACGGGTTTCTCCTCCCCACCAGCGAAATAAGCGGTTCGTCTTTGCCCGGAAGCCTCCCTCTGGCGTACAGAATAGGCGGCGGATTCGAAATCAAGCCGAGACTGGCCGGATAGTCAGGTTCAAGGATGGACGTGACTCTTACTGAACCCGCAGTCAATATCCGAAGAGCTCTTTCTACCCTGTCGTCCCCGAGGATACTCCCGCCTATCCAATCGAGATCCGGAAATAATCCCCGGCTCAAGACACCAGATCTCAGAATCTCCCTTGCGGAGCCGAAAGTTTTAAGCAATCTCACGAGCCCGGCTTCGCTCGTTCCCAGAAACATTGAAAGGGCAACCTTCGCCCTTAGTTCTTCATCGTCCATCTTGAACGTCATCCCCGCCCCGCACCCCGTGCTGAATCACATTCTGAAGAAGCCTGACCAAGCTCTACAAGAGAAGACGGCTATTGCGCCGGCTTGTCACTTCCGGGCCTCGAGATGATGTCTCGAACGTCGATTATTTCAGACTCTCTCTCTTGTTCAACGCCTGCCGTTCCGTCCTGGGCAGGGTTTCTCCCCTGCATCATTCCAACAACTTTCTCTGCAAACGGCGCATTCGCCTTCCTGAGACTCCCGAGGAAAGTTTCCCTCATCCCCGGCGGAATGGCGACTAATGATATTGCCAGGGACTCTCCCCCGTCCTGAGCTGCAAGTTCCAGAATGGCATCCAATGCCGAGTCTCTGACTGTCCGATTCCTGTCCGCAAAAAGCTCGACCAACCTTGCAGTACACTCGGGAGAGCCGGCCCTTCCAAGAATACGCGCCGCGCATGCCCTCGTGAACCAAAGACTGTTCTGGGCAAGCTTGAGAAGTTCAGGCACCACCGAAGCGCCCACCTCCATAAGAGCATCGGCAGCTTTTTCCCTGAGAAACCAACTTTCGTCACAGAGAAACTCAAGGAGAGTCTGAAGTGATTTCGGGCTCTTCTCCCTCTTGAGCTCGGCAATGGCCGAGAGCTGACCCTCAAGGTCTCTCATCTTCAGAGACCGCAGCGTGCTGCTGAGCGGAAGCCTTTCGTCTGCCAAGTTTTCCTCCTAGTCAGATTTCCCGGGCATATTCAAGTAGAGCGCCCAGTGCTGACACAAGCTCACCTATTCCCTGCCCTGTGAGGGCAGATATATTGTATATCTTTTCATCGTCAATCGTTACAGGTAATTTATCAAGCGATTCTTGAAGAAGATCGATCTTGTTTATGCAGATCGCCCTGGGTTTCTGAAGGAGCTTCTCTCCGTAGGAGCTCAGCTCTTCTTTCAAGATTTCATACTGGCGCGTCACGTCACCCGCGCCGCCATCAAGAAGAAAGAGCAAAACCCTTGTCCGCTCGATGTGTCTCAAAAAATCGAGGCCCATTCCTTTTCCGCGATGGGCGCCTTCTACGAGCCCCGGAATATCCGCCATAACGAAACCCCCGGAATTGCCGGCTCCGACAAATCCCAGATTCGGATGTGTAGTCGTGAACGGATAGTCGCCTATCTTGGGAGTCGCACGGGACACCCTTCTCAGGAGTGAAGATTTCCCTGCATTCGGAAGACCTACTATTCCCACATCCGCTATCAGCTTGAGCTCGAGTTTGAGATTCCTCTTCTCTCCATCGGTGCCATGCTCCCTCCGCGTGGGTGCGCGGTCGGTGGAAGTCCGATACGCTACGTTTCCCTTTCCGCCAGTCCCGCCCTTCGCAACCCGGAGCCTGTCGCCTTCCTTTACTATCTCGCCAAGGAATTCCTGCGTCACCACGTCCTCCACCACTGTGCCCAGGGGAATCCCAAGAACAAGTTCTTTTCCGGACGCTCCGGTCATATTTTTCCCCTTGCCGTGGCCGCCCCTCTCTGCCCGGAAGATTCTCCTCCATCTGAAATCCAGGAGAGTATGGATATTCCGTGCACCGGCAAGAATGACGTCTCCGCCATTCCCTCCCTTCCCACCGTCAGGTCCTCCCTTTTGGACAAACTTCTCTCTTCTGAAGCTTACGCAGCCGTCTCCTCCTCTCCCTGCCTCAACTTCAATTGTCACCCTGTCGATGAACATGGATCATGCAGTCTCCGGCGCATCACGATGACTATCAGACGTGGCAACCCCTGTCAAATCGGGTTGAGTCAAGGAGCTTTCCTGGATTGAGCATTCCCGCCGGGTCGAATGCGTCTTTCACTTTCCTGAAGGCCATCATACCATATTCCCCAACCTCGTCCTTGAGAAATTCCTTCTTCGTAAGACCTATGCCATGTTCCCCGGAGAGAGTCCCTCCAAGGGACAGCGTGGTGTCAAACAAAACCCGCACTGCCTCTTCTACACGCTTCATTTCATCAAGGTTTCTCCTGTCAGTCATTATATTAACGTGAATGTTCCCGTCTCCGGCGTGACCGAAAAGAAAGATCTTCAATCCATACTTCTTTATCATTTTATCGACTGCGCTGGCGAGCTCCGGAATTTTCGTTCTCGGCACACACACATCCTCGTTTATTTTGGTCGGGCCGATCCTCGCAAGTGAGGGAGAAATCGACTTCCTGAGTTTCCACAACTTATCCCTCTCTCCCTTTTCCTCTGCCCTCCTGACATACGTGGCCGAAGACCGGAGAATCTCTTCGACTGCAGAACTTCCACTTCTGACCTCATCTTCCGGGCCGTCAACCTCAACCAGCATCAAAGTCCCATCGCCGGATGCCAGACCTGTCCTTGCGAACTCCTCCACGCATCTTACGGTATTCCCGTCGATTATTTCGATGACCGATGGGATCACTTTCTGAGAAAGAAACACCGATACCGTTCCTCCTGCATGCGAGAAGTCCTTGAAATTTGCCAGAAAACACGTTGTCATCTCGGGGAGGCGCACCGTCCTGAGATCAAGCCGGGTAAGGACTCCCAGCGTGCCCTCGCTCCCCACAAGAATCGACAGCATATCTCCCAATCCCGGTAAGGGATTTCGCGCATCGACCTCCAGGACGTCACCCTCGATCGTGACGAACTCGAAGGCCTCGACGTAGCGTTTGGTCGCGCCGTACTTGAAGCACCTCGGGCCGCTTGCGTTGAGTGCAACATTTCCCCCGATGCTTGAGAAATCCATGCTCGACGGGTCTGGCGGGAAGAAATGTCCCCGCTCCATCAGCACTTTTTGCAGTTCTCCGTTTATCAGTCCAGGTCCGACGGTCACCTTGTTTTCCTCTGGACAAAGCGAGAGAATGCTGTTCATCCTTTCCATCGAGACCACAACGCCGCCCTCGATTGGCACGGAACCTCCGCTCATGCCGGTTCCGGCCCCTCTGGGAGTGACTGGGACTCTGTACTTCCGGCAAATCCTCAGAATTGCCTGTACATCTTCAGTTGTGGAAGGAAGTGCTACGAGGTCGGGCAGGCGGGACAGTGTCGTTGCATCAAACGAATAGCAGATCCTTTCCTCCCGAGACGAAAGAACGGCTGACGGCTCAAGGGCCGACCTCAGGCTATTCTCTACTTGTCTAATTTCTTTTTCTTTTCTGATTTCGTCTCCTTCAACGGTCCCTTTTCCTTTTCTTTCTCCTTGTGATATTTCTCGCTTCTATAGTCTGTCGAGTAGAATCCGCTGCCCTTGAATATAAACCCCGCTCCCGACCCAGGAAGCTTCTTCCCGATTCCCCTGCATTTTGGACATCGCTTTTCCTTCTCATCAAGCATGGACGTAAACAATTCAAACATGCGCCCGCACCGGGGGCATTCGTACTCATAGGTCGGCACTTCTGACTATCTCCTTCTGAAGAGCAGTTATTGCTATCACGTTGACTATTGCGTCGGAATCTGCACCGCGTGAAAGGTCATTCAGAGGCCTCTTGAGACCTTGAAGTATTGGGCCATAGGCCCTTGCACCTGCAAGTCTTTCCACAAGCTTATAAGCTATGTTTCCACTGTCAAGATCAGGGAAGACCAAGACGTTGGCATCGCCCTTCAGAACACTGCCGGGGGCCTTCGTCCTGCACACAGACGGGACGAGCGCAGCATCTGCCTGAAACTCGCCGTCTATGGCGAGGTCCGGATGACGGTCCCTTGCGATGGCTGTTGCTTCCCTCACCTTATCCGTTCGCGGATGAGACGCGCTGCCCTTTGTCGAAAAAGAAAGCATTGCAACCCTGGGCTCTTCACCAACTACTGCTCTGAAACTCAGGGCAGATGAGAAGGCTATGGTTGCAAGTCCCTCCGGAGTCGGCTCGGGAACAACGGCACAATCCGAAAACAGGAGCACCCTCTCCGGGTTTTGTCCTCCCTCAGGCAAGATCATTAACATGAAACTTGAAACTAGGCCGTTAGGTTCTTTAGTACCAATAAGTTTCAAACCTGCACGAATGACATCTGATGATTTTGTATTCACCCCTGCCACGACGCCGTCCACTTGGAACGTGTCCAAGAGGAGTGCAGAAACAAAAAGAGGATTCCTTGCGAGCTCGGGAACTTCTTTCTCCCAAATTCTCCCACGGGCGCCGTGGTCCAACATTAGCTTCAGGTATTTCTCGTACGATTCTTCCGAAGAAAGATCGATAATCTCAATAGACGCTGGGTCGATACCTGCCTGAGCCACTCTTCCTGCAATTTTCTTCCCGTCGCCAACTAGCACGATTTCAGCGAGGTCCCTCTCTCTGACTTCGCTGATGGCGCTGAGCGTCCTTTCGTCCTCCGACTCAGGAAGAGCAATCCTCGCGTGCTTCTCCCTGGCCCTCTTCCATATGTCGTGAATAAGCTTCAAACTCTAACCCAATCTTTCCTTCAATCTTGTTGCCACTGAAGGCGGGACGAGTTCACTGACGTTGCCGCCCATCCTCGCTATTTCCTTCACGACTGTCGAATTCAGGTACGAGTATTGCTCGCTCGGCATGAGGAAAACCGCCTCGATAGAGCCTGAAAGCTTTCTATTCATAAGCGCCATCTGGAACTCGTATTCAAAATCGGACACAGCCCTGAGACCGCGTATCACGATCTCAATCCCGGCCTTCCTTGCATAATCGACAAGCAGGCCTGAAAAGTGCGAGACCTCAACGTTTTTCATGCCCTTGGTTGCTTCCCTGATCATCTCGACCCTCTCTTCAACTGAGAACAGCAAATCCTTGTCAGGCTTGCTCGAAACGGCGACAATGATTCTGTCAAACATCTTGAGGCCCCTCTCAATCAGGTCAAGATGCCCCATTGTTACGGGGTCAAACGTTCCGGGAAAAATCGCAGATCTCATTTCCCCTCCTTGGCACTTGCTTCGTAGATAGAGAAAACCGAATCACCAAACCGTCTCCGCTTTGCAAGAAGAAGCTTGCCGGTTCGGTCCGGAAGATCCTCAAATCTTGAGTGCTCGAAAACGACTAGCGCGCCGGGACAAAGAATGTCTTGCTCCTCAAGGAGCTCAACGATCTCGCGGCCGCACTTCAGTGAATAGGGCGGATCTGCAAAGACAAGGTCGAACTCCCTACACGGTGCTTTCGACCTCAGGAAACTGCGGCAGTCTGACTTGATCACTTTGGCGACGTCCCGAATGCCAAGAGTCGAGAGATTCCGCTCCAGGAATTTCAATGCCGCCGGGGATGTCTCGAGGAAGACTGCTTCCCTTGCTCCTCTTGACATTGCCTCAATGCCGAGTGTCCCGACTCCGCAGAAGAGATCGAGGACTCTGCTTCCGGCAATCCGTGGCCCGATCACACTGAAGATTGATTCTCTGACCTTCCCGGAGGTGGGCCTCACGGCTCTGCCCTTGGGGGCCGCCAGCTCTCTCCCTTTGAGACTTCCCCCCGTGACCCTCACTCTTGCCCGCCCTCATTGAACATAGGTGCAGGACCATGAATTCTGGCCTTCCCGGACAGTTCTGCGGCGAGGGCGTGCTCGGCCGGGGCCACAGGGTTCAATCAACGAGGCATCCATCATGGATTCGATACTAATCTCAGGAGGGGTATTAAATCAATGAGAAGTTGGAAAGGGGGTGGCCCTTTGAGATAGCACGCCGTCCTCTGGGAGGCCCGGGGATGTCCTTGAACCGACTTCTGAAAATCTCTGGACTCCCTTCTTGGACGAGAGAACGACCCTGAAAGGGACGAATTTGCGCTGTCTGAGGGCGAAGCCCGAGTTCGCAAATTCGAGTGAGCGAGTCTAAGAAGGATCGACATTTTCGGCAGGAGGGAAAGGACATCCCCGGCAAGTCGGCATCCAACAAGCGCCGTCCAGTGTCACCTTATCCTTGCGATACTCTTTCTCTCCAGATAGCAATCCCCGCCAATAAGGGCTTTCTGGAAGCCGGAAGCCTGGCTGTCAAGGACTCTTTCGTCATACCAGATCGTCACACTGGTCCCGTTTCCCTTTCCGTGAATTGTCGCAACATCGCTGGAAGAGACAATGGAGCCGTAGATCTCGATATGACCTTGTTCCCCCCGGTATGTACCAGGCCAGAGGTCAACTGTGCCGGAGCCCTGCAGTGTGGATGTTCCGAAGGCAATGGCAGGGAAGGTTGGAGTTCCTATCTTTACGGTACCGCTTGTATTGATGATGTTAATGTCCCCGCCAACAAGGGCAAACCTGTTTCTCGGGGCGAATGTCACATCGGCCCCTGTGACCTGGATCACGGCCCCGCAGTCCCTTGTAGCCGTTCCCCCCTGTGAAGCGTATGCGACTATGCTGGATGAGGTCGTGGCTAATCCACCGCGAAGCCCTCCTGGATTCGTTATCACAAGCTCATCCTCCATTCTCTGATAACTGTCGAAGTAACTCGCGAAATCCACAGCAACGATTGACCCTGTCTCCGACGTTCCCCCTAGTGTTGAGTTGATCAGAGCAATATCGAGATAGAGCTTGTTCTCTCCCTTATCAGATGAAGGGCCTAGTGCATAGTAGTATTTCCCGCCCTCGGTCCACAGGGAACCTTCAGGGTGGTCAATTGTCGGAGGGGTGAGCATGTAAACGTCCTGCCCCGGGAAATTGCCTGGGTTTGTCAGCTCAAGATAGTCTATGTCCGGAAGCGATATATCATTCACCTGGGAACCGGATCTGACATATGGACCATAATCCGAAAGAAGAGACTGTGCGACTTGGTTTGAAGGTGTCTCTATGAAATATTGATTTGCTTTTGCCGCGGTTGTGTCAAAGACGAAGCGGTTGAAATTCTGCGTGTATCCTTTCGACGCAAACAGAGATCCCCTCGCTATTGTTCCAGCGCTGCCTTCACCTTCGAACTCCCCTGCCGAAAAGAGTGCGTGGCGAAAAGCCAGCGGAACAGGCGTGACCCTTGCCCGCACGGTCAACTCGGCGAGCGGATTTGCCTTTGTAGGAATGTATCCGTGCGAAGTGACAATCCTGTCGCTCCCATCAACGATAATCGGATCGACGTCGAATATTCCCCGCTGGAACGGCACGTCGTTGAAGTTCGGGTCTCCTTGATCTAAGTTGAGCCAGCTTGAATTTTGGGCTAGATTTGCCAGGGCTCTCTCAAGGCCGGCTTCGGCCACATACTGAACCTTCGTTTCGTTTGCCTGCTTCCTTGCATGCCTCATCGCATTTTGAGCAACGATGACGGCAGCGGCGGTGAAGAGAAAGAGGCAAACACCTACGAGCAGAACTGTCACGAGTGCAATGCCCTTCTCTCTGAGATTCATTGTTGTGCCTCCCTCTAAGAATTCACGGTATATCCGGGCCGCGAAAGGTGCCATTTCCATTGTTGGACCATATTTCAACAAACCCGAACCCTGCGAACAGGTTCACTCCGACAACTATATCTATGTTGCCTTGTCCTCCATCTTTCTTCATGTCCCCGCAATCGACGGTGCTGACGACTCCGAACATGGCTGTAGCGTACGCAGTCGGCTGAAGAAAGGAGCCGTTTCCATTCGACAGTCTCACCTCAAATTCGTTATTTGACGTTCCTGCAACCAGATCGAGCCACCCGTCTTTGTTTAGATCACACAGCTTGAGACAATAGACACTGCCGCCGGCCTGGAAGCGCCCCGTCCTTATGAAATCGCCTGCCTTCTTTTTTCCATTGTTCTTGAAAACTTGAATCACCCCGTTTTCCTCTCCCGCAACGATGTCGATATAGCCATCCTTTTCAATATCTCCCACATCAAGGCTGAGAATCTTGCTTCCTTCACCGAAGACATCGTTGGGCCTTGAGCTGGACTGTTTGCCGAAATCCGCACCCGGGTTGGCAAACCAGAGCTCGAGACTTGTCCCTGCTCCTATGAAAATGTCCACATCCCCGGAAGCATCCTCTCTTGCATCTCCTGTCTTGACCGCATAGGGGATGCCACTCAAGAATCTCCCGCCTTTCGGAAAAGTATTGTTGTAGAAAAGCGAATTCCTGCCCCCGCTGCCGTCGTTGAGCCAGATTTCAAATTGTCCTGCATCTGTGCCCACGACGCAGTCAATAGAGTTGTCCGGCGTTCCCGCTTGATAGTAGAGTTTCCCTGTTGCAAGAGACACCGTCTTTCCTCCAAAAGACCTTTCGTAGATGGTGGAAGATGTCAGGGTGCCCCTGGGGTCACCGTTGAAGATCTCCTGCATCTTCTGGTAGCTGTTGGAACCTGTAGCGACTACCACGTCAAACCTGTCATCTCTCATCTTCTCGACTGCCATCCCCAACGGGGCATCGAGAGCGTCGAAATAGACGGCACCGAACTCCCTCATATGCCCGTTTTCTGCTCCCGAATTGGTGAAGACCACAATCTCAGAGGCGGGATAAGGTCTTCCGACGAAAATATCCAGGTCTTGGTCTACGTCTTCCTGAATGTCGGCAAGCTTCACGTGCAGCACCCTTTCGCTGACCGGCAGCACATGATACCAGTAGTTGAGCACATCGACGGTCCCGCTTAGCCCCTCTGCCTGGCAGAGTATCGTTGCCACGCCGGGTCTGGTAGCGCTAGTGTAGGTGGCAACATAGCTGGTATCAGATGATTGATAGCTCACCGAAGACAGGGCGTCATCTCCGACCCTCTGTGTGAAACTCATTCTGACGTTCACGCCAGCAAGTCTATTGCCATTTGCATCCTTCACAAAAGCCTTGATTATAGATGTGGAGCTCCCATCCGCGAATATCCTGTCAGGATCGGCCGTAAGCCCGATGCTTGCGGCAGGCAGAACAAGCACGACCGATGTGGTGTCTGCAAGTTCTGATGTCGATGCCTCTATGAGTGCGGTGCCAATGCTGGCCGAGGACATGAATGTGGCCTCGTATTCACCGGTTCCAGCGTCTGCAACATTTCCCAGATTTCCTGGTCCGGAAAGCACCGTCATCGAAACCGTAAGGCCGCTTATGCCGACTCCCGCCTGATCGGTGACCAGCGCGGTGAGCTCTGATGTGCTCAACCCGTCGGCAATGATTGTCTCAGGGCTGGCAGAGAAAAGAATCGAGGCTGGAACCATGCCGCCTTCTCCCCCCGGCTCAGATGGTGGAGCAGTTCCCCTAAGTCCACGCGCAAGAATTGGAAGGTTCGGAGGAGCGACGGATGTAACGACCGTGGTCTTGAAGTAGTTCCCAGCCGACTTGGGAGCCTGTTTTCCGCTCTCGCACAGGATCGAAACCGAAACAAGCCTGATGTCTACGACGTCCGATATTCCGTTTGCATTCTTGTCGGCGAGAAACGGATCAGCTCTCACAGCCGGGGGTTCCACCGAATGGTCCAGAAGAGATACTCTTGCATTGTCGAAGAAGTCAAACTGCAAGCTGACAATTCCCTCCGTAACTCTTCTTCCAGGCGATTCGCCGTCAATCGAGCGGTACAGATATCTGTCTCTTGGGTTTATTGTCCGGGAAAGCTCCTGGGTAGTGCCGAGATAGTATTTGACTCTTTCGGATGTTCCATCGGCATCAATGTCTCCCAGGAACTCTATCTCCTCCGTTGTCGCTTGGGCAAACGCCGTGTCGCCGACACCAAGAGTGTAGCCGGCCGGTCTGAGGTCATTCACGATCCACTGAGACGCCATGTTCGCCAGCTGCTCAACCTCCTGCAGGCTCTGTCCCGATATCGAAGACTCAACCGATTTTATCAAGACCCTGTAGACAGAAAGAAGCAGAAGGGCAAGGAGCGCCATGACGACGAGAAGCTCGGCCACTGTGACTCCGGCTTTCCCGAGACGCAATCTGTTTCTACTGTGCAACATAGTTCCTGAACTCCAAAGTGCGTTCCTTCGAGCCCAGATTCCAGCTCACGGTGACTACTATCTCGTTCATCCTCGGCACCGGCGAATTCTGGGTAACATTCCAGCTTCTCCGGTATTTCCCCCTAACTTCATCGGATCCAGAAATGAGAAAGCCGCTCCCGTACCCGTACGACTTGAGCTCCTCCATCTTTCCCTGGGCGAGCGCGGCGGCCTCATTTCGCAACTTTCCCTCGACCACGAGCTTAAGTGCGAGAGGGAATGACTGGGCGAGCCCGGCAAAAAAGAGAGCCATTAGGAGGAACGAGACACAAATCTCAACGAGGGTGAAACCTCTCTTTTCAGAGAGGAGATTCAAACCTGGTGTTCTTCTCAAGGTATTCGCCACCTCCTCCAAGTGAGAGAGTCGCATATTGCATACCAGCCGCCGTCCGCGGCAGCCTCAAGGCATGCAGAGTCGCAGAAGATCCGGTGAGAGAACGGTGAAAAGCAGTCAGTTGATTAGCGCGCCAGAATCATGCCCAGAAAGCCCAACCAGCGCGCATCCCTGCCGAATCCGGAGATTTCCTCCGGAGAACTACGCAAACGCCTGGCCGCCGGATCTGATTGACGGGATCTGACGGTGCGGCTTTCGTTGCAATATGCTAGACGCGCGTTGCTTTCTGCAAGGGCGTTTTCCCATCCGTATCCCCCGGCCCGAGCAAGCGCATTCCGTTCAACGTGACGAGGAGGGAGCTGCCGACGTCACCCAGTACGGCAACCCAGAGTGTGAGGAACCCCGGAAAAGCCATGAGGAGAAAGAGGAGTTTAATCGTAATTGAGAAGACCACATTCTGGAGCACAACTCGCTTCGTCTTCTTACTGAGCGAGAAAGCGTAGGGAATCTTCATGAGGTCGTCAGTTGCCAGTACGATATCGGCAGTCTCGAGTGCAACATCCGTTCCTGCTCCCCCCATGGCAATTCCCACATTTGCCGCCGCGAGCCCGGGAGCATCGTTTATACCGTCTCCGACCATAACCACCGGTCCTATTTCCTTCCTGAGTCTTTCGATTATCTCGACCTTATCCTCGGGCTTGAGATTCCCGACACTCTCGCTGACTCCGATCTCGGAACCGGCCGAGGCGGTATTCTCGGCGGTGTCGCCGGAGAGCAAAACTGTCCTTGCTGCGTTCATTGCGCTCAGGGCACCCACTGCGGTTTTCGCCTCCTCCCTTGGCCTGTCACTCAGGAAAAAGACTGCAACCAGTTTTCCGCTGCTCCCGAGGAAAACGAGATTTTCTTTTCTCTCAGTCCCGGAAAGATGAAAGGGGCTTGCGTCAAAACATATCCCTGCAGAATCAAGAAGCTCTTCCTTCCCGAGATAGAATCTTTCGCCGTCAATCGTTGCAGAGACCCCTCTTCCCGGGTAGGAAACCGGATCGAAAGTCTTTCTGAATTCTATCTTCCTGTGTCTTGCCTCATGCAGTATGGCCTTTGCGACCGTATGTGTTGATTCCTTCTCCAAAGATGCGGCCAGTGCGAGCGCATCATCCTCGCTTCGCCCAAACGCATCTAACGAGCAAAAAGCGGAAGTCCCCCTGGTAATTGTTCCGGTCTTGTCAAAAGCAAACACCTTTGCTCTGCCGAGTTCTTCCAGGAACACTCCGCCTTTTATGAGTATCCCGTTCCTTGACGCATTTCCGATTGCCGCAAGAACGGCAACCGGGATGGAAATGACGAGCGCGCAGGGACAGGAGATAACAAGAATTGTGAGCGCCCGGTAGAGCCATTCTCTTACTTCGCCTCCCATCGCCAATACAGGTACGGCGAAAACGAGCAAGGACACAAGAACAACAGAGGGCGTGTAGTATCTCGAAAAGGATTCGATGAAACTCTGAGACGGCGCCTTTCTCAGCTGCGCCTCTTCAACGAGGGTTACTATTCTTGCAACCCTGCTGTCCTTGGACTTCTTGCGGACAATTATCCTGATAGGATTTCCTTCATTTATCGTTCCAGCGTAAACTTCGTCCCCGGCGCGCTTCTCCCTGGGTGTGGCTTCCCCCGTGATTGTTGACTCGTTTATGTATGAACTGCCCGAAGCAATCTCTCCATCGGCTGGAATCTTGTCTCCTGGCCTTACCAGCGCCGTGTCACCAGGCAGCAGGTCTCTGACAGGCTTCCTTACCAACGCTCCGTCGATTTCAACCATTGCTTCGTCGGGTGAAGCTTCGACCAGTGACTTGATAGCATGTCTTGTCTTCTCCATCGTGTAGAACTGGAGTCTGTTTCCCAGACTGAAGAGAAAAAGCACCGTTGCCCCTTCGGGCCACTCCCCTATTGCCCCTGCTCCCACCGCAGAAATTGACATGAGTAGGCTGACATCCGGAGAACGCGACAA
Source organism: Candidatus Eisenbacteria bacterium (assembly GCA_030017955.1). Taxonomy (NCBI): domain Bacteria; phylum Candidatus Eiseniibacteriota; species Candidatus Eiseniibacteriota bacterium. The sequence continues at coordinate 22,441 of JASEGR010000003.1, read as the reverse complement.
AAGCGAGTAGAATGCTTTTCGCACGGTTGGAAGTCCTGAAATCAGAACGGAAACAAGAAACAGAGAGCCGGAAAGCCACAAATTCCCCATGTGATGGGAAATGAAGCCGAGAAGGAGGAACATTCCAGAGATTGAGATCGGAACCCATCTCCTGTGTCCGGGCTGCACTTCCTTCTTTTTGTCTCTCAGGCCATACCCGAGTCTCCTCACGCGGGAGACAATTTCTTCTTCTCTCGTTTTCTCCCTGTCATATTCAACCTCAAGGATGGAAAGAGGGAGAGAAACTCCCACCCAAAATACCCCATCCACGAGAGAAACATTCTTCTCAATCTTCGACGCACAATCAGGACAATCGAGACCGGTGACGGCCCATCTCTTGTGAGCGAATCTCGTGGATATTGTGACGCCCGCTTCCCGTGCGAGAGAGTCAAGGGTGTCCATTGTGACTGCCTGCGGGTCGTAAGTGACGGCGACCGTCCGGCTCGACGGGTCAATTTTCGCAAGACTCACTCCCCTGATTCGAGCCAGCAGGCCCTTAAGTCTTTCCACACATCTGTCACAATCACTGTCAGAATCGAGGAGTACCGAAAGCTTAAGAATGCGTTTCTTCAATGGCGAGTTCCCTAAAGATCTGGCCGGCACACACTAGCCGACAAGGAAAACGAGGACTCCGAGTCCGATCATCATGCCTCCGATGAGAAGCCCCTCGTGTTTTTCCAAGGATGTCAACTTAAAACGTTCCATGCCGCTCATGGCCGCACTCACAAAGAGAAACATTCCAAAGAGTGTTCCAAGCGCAAGCACGGTGGACGCAAGGAAGAAAGCAGGCCAGCCAAATTTGCTTACAACCAGGTAGATTGGAAGCATTCCCTCACACGGGGAAAGGCTCAAGACAAGGAGAAGGGAAAGAATTGATGCATACTCTGAGACCGCGTGACTGTGGCCGTGGCTTCTCCCGTGCCTGATTCGGGATGTGATGAAGTAGACTGTTCCGAAGAGAATGAGGATTGTCCCGGCCAGAATCTGTGCGGCAGTCCCGAATCTGTCGAAGAGGTTCATTCCGGTGACTGCCACCAGGGCGCCAAGAACTGCCGTAGTGAGGACATGCCCGCCGCCGGCTATTAGCGTGACCAGAAGAGTCTTTGCTTTGCTCCATCTCCGTGTCCTTCCCACAAGAACAAACGGAAGCCAGTGGCTCGGAATCGCAGCGTGAACGAACGAGATGAGAAGTGAGGCGCCAAGAAGACCAGGCAGTATCGATCTCAAATGATTAATGTCACCTCATGGCGAAGAATTTCCCTGAATCAAGAACCATTTCAAGTCTGCTGAATGCGGTTAGACCTTAAGGTGAGCTTGAACTTTTGTCAAGTTGCGGATTGGCGCTGATCCGGGAATTGTTATCCGGCTGGGAAATTTCTGTCCCGCTCTTCTTCGACCCCGGCGCTGTCCCGGCCAAGCGGCGATTGAGGGCTAGTCCTTTTTCGTCTGCCTGGCGTCCGGCTCTATGATTTTGGGTGTGACAAAGATGACAAGCTCTCTCTTGGACTTTGACAGACTGGATGAACCGAAGAGCCTGCCCAGGAGAGGAATCCTGGCGAGAAGAGGAACACGTCTCTTCAGGACACTTTCGTTCGTCCTGGTCAAGCCTCCGATTACTGCAGTCTCCCCATCAAGAACTGTCACTCTTGTGTCGGCTTCACTCGTATTTATGATTACGCCGCCTTGGACTGTGGCCTGTGCAGACAGATCGCTTACCTCGGGATGAAGGTCCATCGTTATTCTTCCGTCCGAGATTATGTGCGGCCTGACCAGGAGTTGGATTCCGATGGTAGTAAGCTGGGTGATTGGATTGCCTGCGATGTCTGACACTATCAGAGGAATCTTCTTCCCGACGATTATTCTGGCTTCCCTGTTGTCTGCAGTAGTGATCCTCGGATTTGAGATTATGGTTGCCTTGTTCTCTGACTCAAGGGCCTGAAGAATAGCATCGAGCCCCAGTGTGCCTCCGGTCGTCCTGAAGTTCATCGTTCCAATGGCGCTGCCCACCGGCGAATTCACGCCGGTTTTCCCCTGCCATCCGCCTGCCGACTCTGTCCTTCCGCCGGACCACACGACTCCGAGTTCTCTTGATGCGGTGACGTCGATGTCAACGAGTCTTGCAGTGATCTCGACCTGTGGGGTCGGGGTATCAAGTTCAGCGACAAGTTTCTCAAGCTCGGCAATCGACGAGGCGATGTCTCTTACGATCAGGGAACCGGTCCTCTCGTCAACTTCGATTGTTCCTCTTCTCGACAGGACTCTTGCGAGCGGTTTGGAAAGCTCATTCGCGTTTGCGAATTTCACCCGGACCACTTTTATCTCAAGCGGCAGGTAGTCTTCCTTCTTTCTTTCTGCTTCGTCCGCACTCAGCTGTTCAGCCCTGATATCCTGAAGACTTGAGACGGTTATTATCTCGTCCCCCTCGACAACCCCGTATCCGTGGGCATTTGCGATCGCGTTCAAGGCCTCTCTCCAGGGAACATCCTTGAGCGAGACAGTCACCTCTCCCTTGACGTCCTTTGTAGCAACGATGTTTCTTCCGCTGTATTCTGCAATGCTCCTCAGAACAGATACTATGTCCGCTGCCTGAATATTCATCGAGATCAGACCGGGCTTTGAACCCTGGATCTTGGAAGACACGTTCGACTGTAATGAATTCTTTTCCTTTTTGCTCCGCACCGAGACAACAATTCCGGACGCCGTTGTCCGCACCGAGTACGAACTTCTCTTTGTCAGCAAAATCGAGATCCTGGTAAGGGGCCCCGGTTCGCTTAGCCACTCTTCGGCCTTTATCTCCCTGACGAACCGGCTCTCTGAGCCGTTGATCAGGGTGTCGCTGAGCTTCATAGTTGCATCGAAAAGGTCGATGACTATCCTGTCAGGCGCTGTGGTAGGAAAATCCCTGTGGCTCAGCGGCCCATCCGATGAGATAGTCACTTCGTCTATCTCGCCCAGCTGCCTGAGAGTCATGCCGGTGACTGAGAGACAACTCCCGTTCCCCACGGCACACGCAAGGAAGAGAGCAGAGAAAATGATGATCTTAACCTGCTTTGTTCTTAGTACCACTGGCCTTCTCCCTATCTCTGAGTTTTAAACTCACTGTCCGTGTTTCCCCGTATCCTCTTTGCGTGAAGATTACTTCTTTCTTCCGCACCTGAATGGTGTAGCCGTCTATCACCGGATCACCTTCCCTGACTATGTAGCTCCTGTCGTCTTTGTCCTCAAGAATGGCAAGCCACTCTCCCTCTCCCCACACGACTCCGACCAGGTAGCATTCTCCAATGTTCGGGAGCTTCACCGGGAACTCAGACTCAAATTCCCCGTCAAGCAGCGAGTAGAATGGGTCTCTCCTCCTGCTGGACTGGTAGGAGGTTCTGGGGACAGACCCTATTTCCGGGTTCATCGTTTTCTTTGCCGGAGAAATGCCGTTGTTGGCAAGCTTCTTCTCCGGGTTCGATGGGAGCTCTCTTCCATCCTTCTTCTCCACGCCGGTCGCCTGCCGGGCGGAGCCCTCCTTTCCAGTATCGGTATTCGATCCTGCCGTCCCTGTCGAAACAAGCAGAAGTGCAGCGATGCCCAGGTGAAACAAGCAGCGCACCGGAGCGTTCCCGAACCATCTGACAGTCCTTTCCAGAAGTTGAGCTCGAAACGCCGCTAACATCAGCCGTTCAAGGATATTTTTCATAGGGCTATTTGCCTGCGGCCTCGCCATGTGAATACCCGGTTACTATCATCGTTGCCTCTACAGTCTCATCCAGACCGCCCTTCGTGTACGATTGAAACTTGACCTGGCTTACGTTCAGGAGTCTGGGAAGATTCAATATGTCAGAGATGAAACGGGCAGTCTCGTGGTAGCCGCCGGCAACCGTGATAGAAACAGGCAGCTCCGTCATTCCCCTGACGATCCTTTTCTGTTCGGGCTTCACAAGAAGTATCGTCACACCGCAGCCGATCGCGGTAAGCGAGATCATCGTAAGCATTGAGGCAACATCCGGCTCTGCAGGAATGAGGTCTTTCTCCACATTCCATCTCTCGCGAAGAGCAGCAAGCTCATCCATCGTTTCCTTCCGGCCAGAGAGCTTTCTCCCGAGTCTGACTGATTCCTGTTCAAGGGAATCGAGCCTCTCCTCCTTCTCCTTTGTCCTTGTCGCGAAGCTTGAGTACGAGAACGGTATTCCAGGAAGGACAAGATCAATCAGGAGGATGAGAACCGAGAAGATGATCGTTATCTTTGGTCCGCCTTTTCTCAAGATGCCGAGTTGGTTCATCCTTTCCTCCTCGGGGCAGGCTCACTGACTCCGCCGAAGCTCACTACTGCCGTAAGCTTGAATTTCACAACATCTCTCCCGGATACCGTGCCTTTCTCCGAATACAGCAGTTTCGTACCCTCGAAGATTGTGGACCGGTCTATTCCACCCATCAGCTGGGCAACCCTTAGATTTGAGAAAGAGACTCCCTCGATAGTTATCTCCCGGGACCCGCTCTGGAAAACGCTGGTGTACCAAAGATCGCCGGGAAGTTTTCTCGAGAGTTCTTCCAGAACCAGGACCGGGACTCCCCTTTGTCCGGTCAGACTTTGAATCCCTGCAAAGTACTCCTTGAGCTTGAGCAGCTCCCTTTCTCTCGTCAAAATCTCTGAAGACGTTTTCTTTCTCAACTCAATGTTCTTCTCCAGTTCAGAGAGAGCTTCAGATACCCTTCTCCCCTGTTCGATCTGAAAAAATGTCCCGGCGAACACAATGAAGAGTGAGACAGTGAGAAATGATTTCGAAAAGACGGAGATGGCGCGAGGCCTTTCACCGAGCGCACCTCGGTCTCTATCTTCTTCTGGAACAAGGTTGATTCTTATCATTCTATTTGCCGCCCTCCCTATCTGTGTCGACGGCGCGTCCAAGGCAATTGCCGGGAAGCATTTCTACGTGACCTCCCTGAGAGCCAGGCCGATGGCAACCGCCAATCTGGAGCCTAGAGGAGAAGGTGCACTCCCCATTTTGTGAACCGTGTCTGCGACCTTCACATTGACAGGAAATCTCTCCGAGAAGAAGTCGGTGAGGCCAAGGGAAGCGGAGCCTCCGCCGCACAGAAAAAGCTTGTCCAATTTCTCTCCGGCGCCTGTATCCGAAAGGTAGGAAACAGCCCTCTCCAGAGAAGCGGCAATCTCCTCCAAGCCGGGCAGGATGAGACTGACGACCTCATCCTTCTCCTTTCCATCTTCTCCCATCAATATCTTCAGAGCCTCGGCCTGCGTGACGCTGAGGCCTTTCTGAAGTGCCTGGGCGAAGCTTCTGGCACCGGTTGAGACGTGCCAGCTCAGGAATGGTTCTGATTCCCTTGATATGGTTATGCATGTTGACTCGGCGCCAACATCGACCACGGCGAAGATCTCGGTCTTGGATATATCCTCCGAATAACTGACAGAGTTGAGAACAGCCATGGGGTTTATATCGACGACAGAGGCTCCAATCCCGGCCTCTTTCAATAGCTGCAGGAGGTTGGAAACCGTCTCCTTCCTGACTGCGACAAGGAGGACATCCAGGGTCTTTGGCTTGCCTTCGCTCTTAAGAACGTGAAAATCCATTGCCACATCATTTATGTCGAACGGTATATGCTCTTCTGCAGCGCAGAACACGGCCTCTCTTAGCGCCTCTTTTGCGACCATTTCCGTCGTTATTCGCTTTACAATCACGCCTCTGCCTGAAAGCGCAGTCACGACGTTTCTACCCTTCACCTTGAGCTCTTCCGACAGCTCGGAGACGGCGCGTACGACAAGCTCTCTATCAATGATCTCTCCACCGACAATTGCCTCCGGGGGCAGCTCCCGAATGCCGTACCGGGAGATCTGAAGCCTCTTTCCTGCTCTCGAAAGGACGACGAGCTTTGCTGCGCTTGATCCTATGTCGAGCCCGATTCCCTCTTTCTTCTTCCAGAGCATGAGACTATCCCCATCCCCACAGAGCGGGAATCGCCCGGATAAGGAGCAATTCCTGACAGAAGAGCACGGCAACAGAACTAATTCCGAGAAATACCCCGAACGGAAGTTCAGTTTTCATGGTTCCCTTTTTCAAGACAATTGAGGCAATGCCATACAGTGATCCGGCAAGGGAGGCGAAGAAAATAGAATAGAACGCGCCCCCCATTCCCAGGAATGCGCCGATCATCGCTGCCATCTTGATGTCGCCTCCGCCCATTCCATCTATCCCTCTGAATCTCTTGTAAGCCCAGCCCACAAGGAACAAGCTTCCTCCGCCGAAGATTGCCCCCCCTATTCCCTTGACCCAGTTTCCATCCAGGAATAGCGCGAATATCACACCCAGGCCGAGTCCTGTCAGGCTGAATCGGTCCGGTATTATGCGCAGTTCGAGATCGGTCATGATCGAGCTCAGAACGAGCGAAATGAACGCAAGTAGAAAAAAGAGTCTCCAGCCCGGCTCAAAGACGATCCCGCCAAGGACAAAAAGAACGCCGAGAAGGAGTTCAACTGCGATATAGCGCAGGCTGATCCTTTCGTGACAGACGCGGCATCTGCCGCGAAGGATGATGTAGCTCAGGACTGGAATGTTATCGACTGCCCGTATCTTTGCCAGACACTTTGGGCAGTGCGACCGTGGCGTGACGATGGACATCCCTCTCGGGATTCTGTGGATGCAGACATTCAGGAAACTTCCCATCACCGCGCCAAGGACAAAAAGACAGGACATGTGGATAAACCTTTCCAACACTAACTCCTTCTTAGAGTAAGCTTCCTAATATTTCTTTCGGCAATTTCCCTCATTTGTTGATTCTTTGTATTTCTCATCAATTCAGCCCAGAGTTTGATTGCAAAATCGACATCGCCCGACTTGGACGAACTGTAGGCGGCAAATCGAGTTACGTACTCGGGGCAGTTCGGGATCTGTGCGGCAAGCCGAAAGTACTGGGCAGACTTTCTATAATCGGAGAGAAAAACGTAGTAAGTGAATCCGGTCTCGAAAAGAAGTTCCCAATTGCCAGGGTTTTCTCTTACTCCCTTCTCAAGGAGGTGTATGGCAGAAGCGGTCTCCCCGGCCTCCTGCGAGATAATCAGCGAGCCGAATATGTACCCTGCAGAGAACTGTGGATCCAGCGTTGTAAGCGTGTTGAAAATGTGTGACAAGTATTTGAAATTCCTATCGGTGAGTTTGTGCTCGCCGTAGTACTGAATCCCCCGGAGCCAAATGAGATCTGCCATCAGGGGAGCATGACCCAGCGAAAATTCCTTGATAAAGAGCCCTGACGGGAAGTACATGAGCTCTCCCTTCAAAAAATCCTCCCGCCCGCGCTCGATCCTGTCGGCAAGCGAGCAGGCGATCGCAAATGATACGAGAGCAGAGAGCAGAATCAGAGTCGTTGAGATTTTTCCGGCAGCAGGCATTTGGATGCAATCCTCACTTTATTTTCAAGCCAGATCTCTCCTTCGGAAAACCAGCACGGCAATGGCAAGAGTTGCGAATGCATAAAGCAGTGAATAGCTGAAGCAGAAGATAATTCTCTCCGCGGTGACTGGAACACCGTGAACCAGCTCCCCTCTCACATTCAGCGCTGTGAGATTGGGAAGCATGTAATACGCAAGTGAGACTGCCCCTTTTCCCAGTTGTGAGCCGCCCCTGTCGACCCAGTATTTCAGGCTTCCGCTTGTCTCTCCAAGAACGTAAATCGAGAGGATGAAGAGCGAACTGGTCACGGAGCCGGCGAAAGTGGAGAAGAAAACTGCCGCGCCGGTCAGAACAACCGCTTCGAGAAACGCAAAAAATGCGCCAAGAAGCATCACTGGCTCCCATTTTCCGGTGGTCATTCTCAAAGTGAGAATGAGAATAAGAGACATGAGAAAAATGGCGAGCGTGACCGTGAGCAGAAGCCCAAGGTATTTCCCCAGAATGAACTCCTCCCTCCTCACGGGCTTGGAGAGGACGGAATAAGCGGTATGGCGTTCCATCTCTTTTCTCAGGAGGGAAGTCCCGACAAGAACAACTATAAGAAGTGAAAAAAGAGAGAGAGCCGATAGCCCCAGGTCTGTCATTATCTTCGCTTCCTCGCCGAGGGCGAGCGGTGTCACCAGCCGCCCGCTGATGATGAGGAGAATTCCGAACGCAACAACGAGATACAGGGCTTTTTCCCTTATGGCCTCTCTGAACGTGTTCAGCACAATTGCGGAAATCCTCAAACTTCTGTCACCTCCCTGATGAAAGATTCCTCCAGTTTCTCGCCTTTCCTTGATACGGCGAGGAGCTCAGCATCCTCTTCGAGAACAATCATCAGTGCTCTCTTCAGGGCCTGGTTGCTGTCGAGAACCGCTGCGATACCCTCTCTTGACGGCCTCGTTTCCTCCGATATCTTTGAGAGTTTCTCAACGACTACGTGTCTGGGATGTCTAATCAGAATCTCGTAGGATTCCGAGTTCCTTGCGGTCTCGTTCAAGTTGAGGATCCGGCTTATTCTTCCCTCCTTCATTATTCCGACCCTGTCGCACAAGGCCTCTACGTCAGGAAGGATGTGCGTTGAGAATAGAATTGTGACCCCGCTTTCCTTCATTGAGAGGAGAAGCTCTCTCACCTCTCTTCTTCCAATTGGATCGAGTGAACTCATCGGCTCATCGAGAATAAGAAGCTTCGGACTGCCTACGATAGCTTGCGCGATGCCCAACTTTTGGAGAGTGCCTTTGGAGAGTTTCCTCGCTTCAGTCCGAGCCCATTCGTCGAGCCGCAGGAGAGAAATGAGCTGCCTCACTCTCGCGTTTGTGCCTTTTTTTGAGACTCCTGCCAACCGAGCAGCGAACTTGAGAACGGCGTCCACCGTAATCCTCTCGTAGAAGGACGGATTCTCTGGAAGGAATCCCAGCTCACGCCTTGCCTCCGGATCTCCGATTGGCTTTCCTAGTATCGAGCCGGTCCCTTCGGTCGGTAATATGAGACCGCTCAGAAGTTTCAAAGTCGTCGTTTTCCCCGCACCGTTTGGCCCAAGGAGGCCAAAAATCTCCCCGCTCCTTACCTCAAGCGAGACCGAACGCACGGCCCACTTCCTGGTCCTGAGGAATGGCGATTTGAAGCACTTGCCGATTCCCTCAACTTTGACTGCAGCTTCAGCGCGGACCTGCGGCTCGGACTCTCCCGCCGGCCGTTGAAGACCGGGAAAAGAAGAGAGAGGCAGCAGGGTTCTACCGCCTCTCTCTTTGACCAGGGCAATTTCACGCATTACGAGCCGTTTGTCAGAGTCAGCGCCAGGATAGCGCTCTTCCCATAGCCCTTTATTGTGTAGCCACTTGCCGTTGCCGGGTTGGCAGCCATCTCACCGGCAGCGTCAGGATCCGCTCCAAACCCTACGTCTGCGTCTGCGTACGCCGAGCCTGTGAACGGGTTCTTAGGCCACGCTCCGCCCGGGAAAAGTGCCTCCACGTCATCCTTGTCGGCTGCAACCGCATACGTTCCGTCGTTCTGGACGGCGTAGTCTTCCATGGCGAGCTGGAAAGTGTGCATGTTTGCCTTAACGCTTCCCTCTTTTGCCCTGTTCTGCATCGAGATAAAGTTTGGAACTGCGATGGCAACAAGTATTCCTATGATTACCACCACAATCATTAGCTCGATAAGCGAGAAACCCTTTCTGTTCTTGAGCATCTTAAGCACCCCCTTTCTACATGGCGTATTTCCCACCTGTTCGTTACTATCGGTACGGTTCGCATGTTACATTAGGCAACTTTTGTGCCCTGGTTTCGCGTTTCATAAGTCTGTGTGCAGGGCAAAGAAGGGCTGGACGATGCTTTCTGCCGCTGCTCTTCCGGGTTGCATTTCGCAAAAAGAGAGTGAACTTTGCAATCACCATTGCTCAACCAGGACCTTCTCCTTTGATTCGCTGATAAGTCCGTAGCTCACCAGCTTCCTGTACAGCGTTGACGGGTTTATTCCAAGTATCTCGGAGGCACGTTTCTTCCGGTTCTTCGTGCACTCAAGCACCTTCATGATGTATTGCTTCTCAAGTTCCTCCAATGTCATTGTCGGCGGGCCGATCAAGAGCCCCGGCATTGAGTCCCTCTTCTCTCTCAATCTATCCGGCAGGTCCTGAGGCGTAATCTCATCTGCCTCACTCAAGATGATTGCACGTTCGATCACGTTCTCAAGCTCCCTGACGTTTCCCGGCCAGTGGTAACGCAGAAGAAGCTCGTGCGCTTCCTTGCTGAGCGTCTTGGGCTCGCCTTTCCCGCAAAGCTTCTTCAGGAAGTGATTGATGAGAAGCGGAATGTCATCGCTCCTTTCCCGAAGCGGAGGGAGTCTTATCTGAATCACGTTCAGTCTGTAGTAAAGGTCGGCCCTGAACCGTCCTTCGGCGATCTGCTTTTCCAGATCGGCATTCGTGGCAGCTATCAATCTAACGTCTATCTTGATCGGACTCAAGCCTCCGACAGGGATTATCTCTCTCTCTTGAAGTGCCCTGAGCAGCTTCACCTGTGTAGCAGGAAGAGTTTCCCCTACTTCATCCAGGAAGAATGTCCCGCCTTCGGCAACGACAAGAAGGCCCGCATTATCCTTCACGGCTCCGGTAAATGACCCCTTTACATGTCCGAAGAGATTACTCTCCAGGAGGTCCTTTGGAAGGGCACCGCAGTTTATTGAGACAAAGGAAGAGTTTGCTCTCTGGCTCCTGTAGTGTATTTCCCTTGCGATCAGCTCCTTTCCTGTCCCGCTTTCCCCGCAAATCAGGATGGTCGAATCGGTGTCGGCCACCTTCTCCACCATTTTGAACACGTCGCGCATTCCATCGCTCTTCCCAATCGTTTCCCGTTCCTCATGGCCGCGCTTAAGTTCCTTCTTGAGCAGGACGTTTTCTCTTTGTATCCTCCTCATCTGAAGCGCATTCCGCACGACAAGTTTGATCTCATCGCCTCTCCAGTCCTTCTCGAGGTATTGAAAAGCTCCAAGATTGAGTGCATCGATCGCCGATCTCTGAGAGGCATGTCCCGTCATGATTATGACCGGCACTGAAGGATCCATCTTCTTCACGCGGGAAAGGAGGTCGATGCCGTCCATGCCTGACATCTTCAAGTCCGCGATTATGAGGTCAAACGAATCGTCTTTCAGCCTGCCCAGTGCCCCCTCAGCCGAGCTCGATTGTTTGACCTCGTGTCCTTCCTTGCCAAGGAGAACGCTGAGAAACTCGCGTGCACTGGGCTCGTCGTCAACGATAAGTATCTTGGCCCGATTCAATCCGGCACTCCTTTTTTTGTTCCAACACTCACCGCGTCTCCCCGGGACTCTTCATCTGTTCTTGGAATCCTGAGCGTCACCGTAGTGCCAAGTCCCCGGGTGCTCCGTATTGCCAACGTTCCGCCGTGCTGCTCGACCGTCTTCTGGACAATCGAGAGACCGAGACCAGTACCTCCGCGCTTCGTTGAGAAAAACGGCTCCAACGCTTGTTTCAATTCCCCTTCACTCATACCTGGTCCGTCATCCGAAAATCTTATGACAAGTTCTTCGTCCTTCTCTCTGCTCCCTCCATCAACCCCAGGCTCTTTCTTCTCAACGCAGGCCTCGATCGTCAAGGTCCCTACCATTCCAATCGCCTCGAAAGCATTTATGCCGAGATTGAGAAGGGTTCTTCTCAAGAGGTCAGCGTCGATTGCCGCAGTCAGACCTGCCGGTTCACAGCTGAGTCTGACTGAAATTCCGTCGCAATAGCTGGGGTGTCTCATGGAGATTGCCACCACTTCCCCAAGAAGACTCTCAACGTCGACCTCTTCAGAATGAATCGGTCTGTCTTCAGCGTACTCGAGGAGTTCAGAAACGAATCTCTGCAGTCTTCTTGACTCAACAGAAACTATCGACAGAAGCCTCCTTTCAGTTTCGGGCTGATTTGACTCCTGCATCAAGAGGTCCACCGAACCTGAAATAGGGCCCAGACTGTTTCTTATCTCGTGGGCAATCACTGCAGAGAGCTCCCCGATCGCTGCCAGACGGTCCTTTCTCCTGGAAATCTCCTCAGTCTTCTTTACCTGCGTAAGATCCTGGAACACCGCAATCACACCCATCTTGGACCCCGCTCCGTCGCGGAGAACCGAGGTGTTCACGCCAAGAGGCATGCTTTCCCCGTCGGTTTTGGCAAAGGACATCTCGAACCGTTGTTTGCCCTCACCTCTGATGTAGGTTTCAAAGAGTCTTTCAACGAAACCTGTTTGTGATTCAGTGAAGACTTCTCTCAGGAACATCCCGCACACTTCCCTCTCGCCAATCCCCAGTATTTTTCTCCCTGCCCTGTTGAAAGATAGAATTCGTCCATCGGCGTCAATTGTGATAAGACCTGAAGATAGGCTCTCAATCATACATTCGGTATTGACTTTGAGATCTTCAAGATCATCGGTCCTCTCGCTCAGTTCCCTTTTCTTCCTCGCAAGACAAAGACTCGTGACTGCCAGGACCAGTGACAGAGTAAGAGGAATGACGACCAGCATGGAACCGCCCATAGTCAAGAGACTTACTAGAGCGGCTCCGCCGGCTGCAGCCAAAGGCACCTTCTCGTGTGTGACTTGCTTTTTCATCCCGAAATCACCGTTACAAGTTTGAACATAGGCAAATACATCGAAACAAGCATTCCTCCAACCAGAAGGCCCATGACAACGATCATTGCCGGCTCGATCACTGCCGTAAGCCCTTCAACGGCGGCCCAGACTTCATCTTCGTAGAAATCAGCGACCTTGTTGAGCATGGCGTCGAGCGCGCCGGTTTCTTCTCCGACGTTTATCATCTTGACCACCATTGGCGGAAACGCTCCGGACTCCGCAAGCGGGCTTGATATCGTCTCGCCTTCCTTGACGCTCGCTCTGGTAGCAAGGACTGCATTCTCTATGACCTTGTTGCCTGCCACCTTGGCTGTAATCTCAAGTCCCTTCAGAATCGGTACGCCGCTCGTGACGAGAGTCCCCAGAGTTCTTGTGAATCTCGCAACCGAAGCCTTTCTCAAGACATCACCGAAGACCGGAACTTTGAGTTTGAGTCTGTCAATAAACTCTCTTGCTCCTTTTGACTTCTTTGCCTGCTTGAAGCCGACGGCAAGAAGAAAGACAAAGACTCCAAGAGCCCACCAGAATTTTTGCAGGAAGTTGGACAAGCCGATGACAATCCTGGTGGGAAGCGGAAGCTGACCTCCGAACTCAATGAATATCCTGGAAAAAGTAGGCACTATGAAAACCAACATGAAGCAGCTCGCTCCCAGGGCTACCGCTGTCACCATGACAGGATAAGTCATTGCACTTTTTACTTTTCTCTTGAGCGCCGCTGATTTCTCAAGATATCCTGAAAGCCTTGTGAACATCTGATCAAGCGCTCCACTCGCCTCTCCAACCTCTACGAGATTTATGTACAAATCATCGAAGAAGGTTTTGTGCTTTCCCATCGCCTCGGCCAGCGATGACCCGGCTTCAACGTCATGAAGAACCTGTCTGGTCATCTCCCTGAACGGTCCCTTATCGCTCTGTTTCGACAGGATGTCGAGGCATTGCGATATGGGAAGACCGGAGTTAATCATCGTCGCCAACTGCCGGGTGAAAACGGCGAGGTCCTTTGTCGTGACGCCTTTCCTTCGCCTCAAACGCCATCTTCTTTCTCCCTTTTTCTCGGTCACCGAAGTGGCAACTATCTTCTTTCTTCTCAGGTAACCCGTGAGCTCCGCTTTCGTCTCAAATGTGAGTTCTCCCTTTGCCTGCTGGCCGGAAAATGTTTTTCCTTTCCAAACAAATGTCGTCGGCACCTGAGGATTATCCTCCGCGCTCTATGCTCCGATCGAGACCTCTTCTTTTCTCCTCGTCAGGAGGTCCAGCAATTCCTTTGGGTCCGGGGAGTGGCCCATTGCATCGTCTTGGGAAATCAACCGCGAAACAACGGCATGGCAGAGGGAGTGGTTCATTGTCTGCATTCCATGCTTCTGTCCCGTTTGGATGAGGCTATAAAGCTGGTGTATCTTGCCTTCGCGAATAACGCTTCTGACCGCAGGAGTAGCAATGAGAATCTCAGCAGCCAGTACTCTTCCTGGTCTACCCATTCTGGGGATCAGCTGCTGCGTTATTACTCCCTCAATAACAAATGCAATTTGGGAGAGTATTTGGTGCTGCTGTTCCGCGGGGAAGACATCAACTATCCTGTTCACTGACTCTGAGGCCGAATTTGTGTGCAGGGTAGCAAGGACAAGGTGCCCTGTTTCAGCAATCGTGAGAGCAGCTGCAATCGTTTCAAGATCACGCATCTCCCCTACCAGGATAACGTCGGGGTCCTGTCTGAGAACGTACTTGAGGGCTTTTGCGAACGACTTTGTGTCCGAGCCGACTTCCCTCTGGTCAACTATGCTCTTCTTGTGACCGTGCACATATTCTATGGGGTCTTCAATTGTTATGATATGGACGGCTCTCTGTTCGTTTATGACCTTCACCATAGATGCCAGCGTGGTCGATTTCCCGCATCCAGTCGGACCCGTGACAAGAATTAGACCCTTAGATTTTGAAATCATGTTTGCCACCAGTCTCGGGAGGCCAAGCTCTTCTGGCGACGGAATGGTGAACGGTATTTGCCTTATCGAGGATGAGACGACACCTCTCTGGAAGAACACGTTCGCTCTGAAACGGCTCAACCCCGGCATACCGAAGGACAGATCAAGCTCCTTCTCGTTCTCAAACTTCGCTATCTGGTCTTCCGAAAGCATCGAATAGCACAGACTCTTTGCTGCCTCTGCGGTAAGGGGCTCCTCTTTCATTCCAACAAGCTCACCGTCAATCCTGAGCACCGGCGATACTCCAGGACCTATGTAGAGGTCTGAAGCATTTCTCTCAGTCATCTCCTCAAGCAACTCTTTGATAGATGGCATGATCGCTCCTTAGGCCGTCTTCTCAAGTATCCAGTGCTGTTTCCTTCAGAACTTCTTCGGCCGTCGTGATTCCCATCTTGAGTTTTTCGATGCCGTCCACTCTCAGGGTCTTCATCCCTTCGGCTATGGCTTGCTTCTTGATCTCGGAAGTGGGCGCTCTGTCAAGGATCAGGTCTTTTACTGCCGGAGAGACGGGAAGGACCTCGTAAGCGCCTGTTCTTCCCCTGTATCCGGATCCGTCGCACTCTGAACATCCTCTTCCTTTCATGAAATGGCAATCCTTCTCTTCTTCCGGTTCGATCCCGCATTCCTCCAGTGTCTCAGGGTGGAGTTTTATTTCTTCCTTGCAGGATTTGCACACCTTTCTCAAGAGCCGTTGCGCAAGAATCAGATTGGTTGAGGCAGCAACAAGGAAGGGCTCAATTCCCATGTCTATCATCCTAGATACAGCGCTCGGAGCATCGTTTGTGTGCAGCGTGGACAGAACCAGATGCCCGGTCAGTGCCGCCCTCGTTGCTATTGAGCCTGTCTCTCCGTCCCTGATCTCTCCCACCATTATTATGTTCGGATCCTGCCTCAAGAATGATCTGAGTGCGGCGGCGAACGTAAGTCCTATCGGTTCATTGATCTGAATCTGATTGATGCCGTCCATGCTGAACTCGACCGGGTCTTCCGCAGTCATTATATTGACCTCCGGAGTATTTATGAAACTCAGCGCGGAATAGAGGGTCGTTGTCTTCCCGCTGCCGGTGGGACCCGTGACGAGCACCATTCCATACGGACTCTTTATCGCCTGTCTGAAGTTCTGGAGTCCGGACTCAGGAAATCCGAGTCTCCCCAGGTCGACTGTAAGTGTTGACCTGTCCAGGATTCTGAGGACAACCTTCTCCCCATGCACCGTCGGCAGCGTCGAGACTCTCAGATCGACAGTCTTTTCCGCGATTCTGATCCCGATCCTCCCGTCCTGGGGGAGCCTCTTCTCCGAGATATCAAGCTCGGAAAGAATCTTGAGCCTTGAGATAACCGCGCTCTTGCTCTTGAAGGGCGGCGACGCCACCTCCCTCAGGACACCATCTATCCTGAACCTGACTCTGAAGTGGTTCTCATAGGGTTCGATGTGAATATCGGAGGCTCCTCTTCTGACAGCATCCGCAATCAGACTATTTGCAAGTCTGACGATTGGAGCTTGTTCTTCTTCTGAGAGTTGACCAATATCTGTCTCCTCGGTCCTCTCAACAATCTCAAGCTCCTCAGTGAGTCCCTTTACAAGATCATCAAGCGAGCCACCTGACGAACCGTAGAACCTGTCGATGGCCTTCTTGATCTGAGTCTCGTTGCATACGACAGGCTCAACATCGCACCCGGTGATGAACTTGATGTCGTCTATCGCGAAGAAATTCCCCGGATCAGCCATTGCCACGACTAGTTTTCTGCCGGTCCGCCGGATAGGGATCAACTGGAACCGCGTCGCAACTTCCGATGGAATGAGATCGACAGCTGCCTGCTCGATAATATCCGGCGTGAGATCCAACGATCTCACGTTGTAGTTCGCCGCGATGAAGTTCAGGAGCTCGCACTCGGCAATCGCCCCGACTCTCACCAGGTTCTGAGTCAGGCTCCCGCCGGATGATTTCCTCTGCTGAGTTGCCTCTTCGAGCTTCTCGCGCGCGACTAGGCCGGCTTCGACAAGCTTTTTTCCTAGTGTTTCCTGTGTAAGTGTACGCATGTGGCCGTCGGTAGGTCGGACTCCTGCCGCAAATTTCCCTTTATTAACGAATCGGCTTGGGCCTGCCAAAGTTGAGGTTATTCTTGGGATTTTCGGGGCATTCCCGTGAGGTTTATTTGAACTCCCGGGACATGTTCTTCGTCATTCCACCGGCTGAAGCTCGCTTCTGAGCTTTTCGAGAGTTTTCCTCCCTATTCCCCGCACCGAGAGAAGTCCGTCAACTGATTCGAAGGGCCCGTTTTCATTCCTGTATTTGATGATTCTGGCCGAAAGGGCCGGCCCTATGCCCGGGAGCGCTTCGAGCTCTTCCTGAGTGGCAGTGTTTATGTTCACCCTCCCAAAGCTCCCGGGTTTCTTGTGATAACCGGTTAAGTTTCCTTGCTGTTCTCCCCCGGGGAAGTAGCGGTCTTTCTCCTCCGACATGTTCGCTGGAGAAGGCATCGGAACATACATACCAGAAGCTGTGTTTGCTGCATCTGTTTCTCCGTCGTCCTTAGTGAGTTCTTTCTCAGGCCGTTCGATGAGAAAATCCCTGGCAAACTCCGGATTCCTGCTCTTGAGCTCACGGACGATTCCGCCACATGCAACCGCGAGAACAAGAACTGCAATGAATACTCTCTCCTGCCTTGTGAGCATAGTGCCTCCAGGTCAGTCGGTAACTCTCTGGTTCAGAAAGGAAGTACGTATGGAGGAAAGGAGATGATGGGACTCTATCTACATCCGGGGTTTCAGTAAAAACCCTAGCTCAGATGCCGGATTGCGTCAACCGTCTGACGTGCCAGGATCAGACGTTAACTAGTCCAAGAACTCCCAGGAGAATCCGAAGACATAGTTTCTGCCCGGCATCGGGTAGCCTTTTCTTGTCTCGTACGTTGCATCGGTCAGATTTCTCAGCGAGCCATAGAATGTCACATCCGTGATTTGAAGACGAAGATTGGCGTGAAGAAGGCTGTACCAAGGCATGGTTTTCCCGGCTCCACCCTCCCGGAATCTGGTTCCGACGAACTCACCAGCTATCCCGGGCGATACCCTGAGACTTCGTGAGAAGAGCCAGAATCCCAAGTGAATATCCCCACCCGCCTTGTGCTTCGGTCTATAGAGAAGCGGGAGATTGCTTCTTTTGTCCTTCGCCTCAAGATATGTGTAGGTAAATGAGGCAATCCGGCTCTCTCCACGGCCGACTGACAGCTCGACCTCTCCTCCTCTGGTGAGCGACTTCCCGACATTTGTGGGCATCCATTTCTGATAAAACGTATCGAGCGGATCCGGCGCCCATTCAATCAGATTCGTTGCGTCTGTCCTGAATAGGCTTGCCTCGATGCCGGTGAACCCGCCGGAGTACTTTCCTACAAGAGAGCCGCTCACGCTCCTTTCAGGTTTTATGTGAGGATTTCCCTTTGTCCATGAATCTTCTGGCCAGTAGAGGTCGTTGAATGTCGGTGCCCTGAAGCCTCTTGCCAGGGAGGCTTGCATCGCCACGTTCTCCCGCACGAAGAAGGAGAGACCAAGCCACGGGTTGACTTCAACTCCATACGTCGAGTGCCGGTCCAGGCGAACCCCGGTCGAGACACTCGCTCTCCTGAGCGGAGAGATGTGCGCCTCAGAAAAAACACCAAACGAAGAGACAGCGGGGTGGAGCGTGGTCAGACCTGAAGCCCCGGCGCCCCTTGGCAGTGCTTTTCTTGAGAAGCGAAGCTCGTCCTGCCTTCCCTCAAGTCCGGCAGAGATACCGTAGGATTTCCCCTTTCTTGAGCTCTCGACCCTGAAGCCACGCGTTTCTGTCTTGCTGTCCTCCTCTCCGTCATAGAAGAGAGGATAGGGATTGAACAACGTGTCATAGTCAACGTTGATGAAGACGCTCTTGAAAAGCGACTGCTCCGTTAATCTGAAGAGCTTGAAGGAATTCCTGGTCTCCGCGGGACCTGCGGCATCGAGAGACAGCGTCGAGAGAAAGAATCTCCCGTCTACTCTGTTCGCAAGTGAGGAAACCCGGGAATCGCCGAGCCCCAGGTTCACTGCTCGATAGTAGTTTGTGTAGATGTCGTAGCCGAGACTTCCGGTTAGCTCAGAAGGATCGGGTTCTGGGCCAGGCGTTCCACATTCACTTGAGACAAGCTTTCCAACATATTGCAAAGACAGTGAGTTAGTCGCATCCCATCTCACCTTTCCAAAATATCGGTTCGAGTCGAAGATGCTGTTTTCTCTCGCGCCGGAGCTCTGCTCGAGGTCAAAGAGTAAGTGCACTGTGAGAGTAGTGTAGAGACTTCTCGAAACTTCTGCCATGTACCTCTTCCCGCCAAACATGCCATTCTGAAGTCTGACGCTCGAGTACGGACCGGCTTCATTCCTTCGTCTTGTGACCAGATTCACAAGTCCGCCGACCCCGTCTGCGCCATACAGACTCGAGCCAACGCCCTTCACGATCTCGATGCTTTCGATTTCCTTGGGAGATACGAGGTTGAAATCGAAACCGCCATTCTGAGGGCTCTTGACCGGGATACCGTCGATGAGGACCTGTACCTGCTCGCTGCTTGAGCCGCGGAGCGAAAGAACCTGAAGCTGTCCCTTCCCGCCGTAGTCTCCAAGTGCTGCTCCGGGCGCCTCATTCACTATGTCTCCGCATGATACTCCCGGCTTCCTCTCGATATCATCGTGCGACAAGAGGACAACCGAGACCGGAAGTCTGAATGGAGAAAGCCCAAGCCTTGTGGCCGTTACGACTATCTCCGGAACAATCGTGGCAATCTCTCCCGTCATGCCGGTTCTTGCGGCAAGCATTTCCTTCGGCAACGAAGCGATATCGCTCTTCACCCGTGCGGTGTCAGCATCATCTCCACCGGATGCGAGCCCTGTCGACGACAGGAGGCCGACAGCGACGAGGACCAGGCATCCGGGAGCTATTGTCTGCAACTTCGAACCGAGAAACCTCAGAGCAGCCGCTCCCGCAACACCAAAAATGATTGCATTGCTCACGGAGTGAAGGAGCGCAAAGTAGGCGCCGCCGACAAGCACAACTCCGACTTTGGCCAGACTCCCGTCACCAATTGTTAAGGCAAGGGCAATGTTCGTTATGAGGTCAAAGGAAATTGTCACCAAGAATCCGAGAAGAAAGAGCAATATGCAGAGAACTCCGGTGCGGGCCTTCCGAAAAGATCTTTCACCGCTATCCAGGGCCCTTGCAGAACCCACACTGCCGGGATTCTCCGGGAAGTGCGTCTTTGCGATGACTTTTCTCGCGAGACCTCCGCACGCCCCTGCCACGCCCATACCGGCAATCTGAGATATGAGAACCAGTGGAAATGGCGCTCCCATCGGATTAAGCAGGCTATAGATCAGCTCAGATGATATGCCGACAGCCAATCCCCCGGATATCCCAAGAATATAGCCGGAGACAAAAACGAAAAAGGTAATCAGCTCAACATTCGGAAATGGAACTGCATATCCCCCGGCAACTGAAAGCGCAATAAGAAGCGCAATAAGAGAAAGCCGCTGCAGTCTCCGCAGTTTCTGATGTGTCTCGTCATCTCCAATTGCGAGAATTGAGCCAGGATACGATTGAAGTTCACCTCTTCCCTTCCCCGTCTCTTCGCGATTCATAGAACTGGAGTCTCCTTTCACAGTCTTGTTCGATGTTCCCCCGGCAACAAAAAAACCCCGCCTTCGCACGGGGTAACATCTCATCCTGCCTTCCCATCGAAGGCCCTAGATTGAGAGGATGCGGGCAGGTTTCCTGGCTTGCGACCGGCTGCCTACTTGCTAGGCCTTCCCGGGGATGTCCCAGTGGCAATAATCTAGCTTTCGTTGTCGCTTACAGTGGCGGGGCCGCGCTGGATTTTCACCAGCTTCCCTAGAATCGTAGCTTCAACCCGCTTCCTTATGACATTTCTGTCAGATTATGTTTACGTATGCAGAGTGTCAAGAGTTATTTTGCGGAAATGAGGTCCAGCGAGGAGATAACGAAGAATAAACTCGTTGTTAGACAGTCCGAGTGGAGTCGGACTTTGGCGAGCGTTTTCTTTCCCTGAGTTTCTCCACGATCTCAAAAGGGACTTTGCCGCTTCCGATTTCGCTTCCACCTGCCAGGAGGCCGTGACTATCCGACCCGCCTGTCACGACAAGGTCATATCTCTTGGCAATCTCTTTGTAATACTTTGCAGTATCCCTGTCATGCTTCGGGTGCCATACCTCGAGCCCATCCAGGCCCTGCTCAACGAACTCGGGAATCAGGTCATCTCTCATCATCGTCCCTGGGTGGGCAAGCACAGATACGCCGTCGACTTTCTTTATCAAGTCAAATGCCTCTTTCGGCTCAAGGACCAATTTCGGAACGTAGGCAGGCGAATTGTGGCCTATGTAGCGGTGAAATGCCTCCTCAAATGTTCCGACATGGCCGCTTCTGAGCAATGCCTCTGCGATATGCGGTCTCCCGACCGCCCCCATCTCGGCAATCTCCAGAACCGACTCAATATCAAGCTCTATCTTGAGCTCTTTGAGTTTGAGGAGGATCTTCTTTGCGCGCTCCAATCTTGCAAGCTTGAATATCGCTAATTGTGACACAAACCACTCATCTCTGTAGTCGATGAAGTATCCCAGAATGTGGATGTCGGCCTTTCCATCAGTTACGCTCAGCTCGACGCCTGGGATGATTTCAATACCCGAACCTTCTGCGAGTTCAACAAGGCTGGAGATTCCACCTGCAGAATCATGATCTGTCAAAGAAATTGCCGCGAGCGGTTTCTCCTGAGCTGCTTTCAGAATATCATGAGGCGTGCTTGAACTGTCGGAGTAGATCGAGTGAATGTGCAGATCGACGTAGGACAAGTCTGGAGTTCTCTTTGGAGATACTCTCTTCTTCAGAACCATTCCTCCTCTTTCTCTTCCATTTTCTCCCTGCATATATCTATGAGCTCAAGTGAGCGTTCCCGGAGAGAATCTTCCCTGGATGCCAGGACGAATTCCTCAATCGCATCGGCATAGTTATCGATCTCCATGTATGCCTGCGCCAGTTCGAAGTGTCCTCCGTATTCCTCTCCCTTTTTCGAAAGAATGTCGCCATATTCCCTGACAATTTTCTCAAGGTCCTCGATCTCAAGCGCCGGAGTTTCGCCGACCGGGCTTCCCTCAATTACTGCGAGCTTTTCTCTCACGGTCTCCGCTTCATCAAGCTTTCGGGAACTCTCGAAGTTCCCGAGGTGCGACCTCAGCATTGCCGCTGCCTCTTTCTTCCTCCCGGCATCGACGAGGAGCTCCGATAATCTGAGCGCAGAGTCGGCATCGAGAACGGATTCCTCCGACGCCGATGCAAGCGCCTCCAGGGTGGTGTCCCATTCACCTTGCCTTGCCCTGAGCTCGGCACATGTCAGGAAACTCCCTTGAGCCTCCTTGACGAATCCCTCTGTCATGTAGAGTCGCCCGAGTCTCTCATGAATTCCAGACCCTCCTAACCCGAGTCTTATGATCTTCTTGCAGACCGCAGCCGCGTTCACGTTGAGCCCTTCTTTCTCATAGGAATCAACGGCCCTCTCGTAGCACGTTACTGCCTTGTCGAGCTGCCCCACCCCTGCAAATGTATCGGCCGCAACAACAAAGTCGTACGGTGCGGCGTCCCTGTGATCGAGAAGTTTCTCAAAGACTTTGCTCGCTGAATCAAGCTTGGATTTCCTGAGGAGCTCCGTCCCCTGCCTCCTCAGTTCAGCCGCCTCATTGTTCTGCAATTTAATGACCTTTCACGGGTCAGAGTCTAGTGTCGTGTCCCGGAAGTTCCTTGTCTATGTCTTTTGCACCGCGACACGACACTTTCATAGGGGCTTCTCGCCCCTCTGA